>CBHYLO010000063.1:0-12757 GCA_966128675.1 uncultured bacterium
CCCTCGCCGACGTGCGCACCTGGTGGCCCAACCTGCGGACGCAGATGCGCCTGCTCGGCGTCGAGTCGCTGCCCATCGCCGCGTTCATCGCGCTCTTCACCGGCATCGTGCTCGCGCTGCTGGCGAGCTACTCGTTCACGGGCGCGGTGCCGCTGTACTTCGTCGGCACGCTGGTGGAGAAGACCGTGACGATGGAGCTGGCGCCGGTGCTCACCGGCCTGGCGCTCGCGGGACGCGTGGGCGCGAACGTCGCGGCCGAGCTGGGGACGATGCGCGTCACCGAGCAGATCGACGCGCTGGAGACGCTGGCCTACGATCCGCTGGCGTACCTGGTGGTGCCGCGCGTGCTCGCCGGCACGCTCACCTTCCCGGTGATCGTCGGGCTGGCGATGGTCGTCGGCGTGCTCGCGGGGTGGGCCGCGTCGGTGCTGCTGCTGGACCTGGCGAGCGCGGAGTTCCTCAAGGGGCTCCGGCTCTTCTTCGACAACTTCGACGTGCGCTACGGCGTGGTGAAGGCGGCGAGCTTCGGCCTCGCGGTCACGCTGACCGCCTGCCGCAGCGGCCTGCGCGCGCAGGGCGGCGCGCAGGGCGTCGGCCGCGCGGCGACGCGCGCGGTGGTGCACGGCGCGGTGGCCATCCTGGTGCTCGACGCGTTCTGGGCGGTGACGTGGCTGCTGGGCCACACGCGGTGAGCGCCGGCACGCGGAGACGACCATGACCGGTTCGCGACGCACGACCGACGCGCTGGTGGGCGCCTTCATGCTGCTCGGCATCGCCGGCATCGTGGGCGCGACGCTGTGGACGCGGGAGGCGCACGTGGGCCGCGACGAGCGCGCCGTGGCGGCGCGCTTCCGCGACGTCGGCAGCGCGGGCGTGGGCGCCGGCGTGTACGTGCGCGGCGTCCGCGCCGGCCGCATCGCCGCGCTGGAGCTGGGCGACGACGGCTGGGTGCGCGCGCGGCTGCGGCTCGACCCGTCGGTGCGGCTGCCCGAGCAGCCCGTCGTCGTGCTGGGCGCGGCGAGCCTGTTCGGCGACTGGCAGGCGACGGTGATACCGCGCGCCGCGGTCCCCGATCACCCCGACCTGCATCGTCAGCTGGACGAGGCGGCGGGCGAGCGCGGCGTGCTGCCCGGCGCGACGCTGCCCGACGTCGCGCAGCTCACCGCGGTCGCGGGCCGCATCGCCGACGACGTGGGCGCCGTCGCGGGCCGGGTTCGCGTGGCGTTCGACGACAGCGCCGCGCGGCAGCTGCGCGCGACCATCACCAGCACCGCCGCGCTGTCGTCCACCCTCGCGGCCACGGCGCGGCGCGAGTCGGGCTCCCTCGCGGCGCTCACCGCGGACCTGAGGGAGGGCGCGCGGGCGCTGGCCGCCTCGGGCACGGCAGTGCAGCGCGCCGCCGCCCGCGCCGACTCCGCCACCGCCGACGGCGCGCTGCGCGCGGCGGTCGGGGACGCCGCGGCTGCCGCGGCCGACGTCCGCGCGACGGCCGCCGAGCTGCGCGCGGTGGTGCGGCGCAGCGGCGAGACGCAGGCCACGCTCGACCGCGCCATCACGCGCACCGACTCCCTGCTGGCGGACGTCGCGAGCGGGTCCGGGACGCTCGGGCAGCTGCTGCGCGACCCGTCGCTCTACCGCAACGCCGACTCGTTGGTGGTCGAGCTGCGCGCGCTCGTCACCGACCTCAAGGCGCACCCGAGGCGCTACGTGAATGTGCGCCTGTTCTGAGCGGCCGCACCGGCGCCCCGGCGTAGACCACGCCCGGCTCGAGCCGCGCGTGCTTCGGCACGACGCTCAGCGCGCCGACCTGCGCCCCGTCGCCGATGTCGGCGCCGATCTCGATCACGCTGCCGATGCCGATCGTGACGTCGCGGCCCACCCGCACCGGCGCGGTGCGCAGCACGCCCCCCTCCACGATGTGGCCGGCGACGTGCGCGTCCGACCCGACGACCGCGTGATCCCCGATCTCGAGCAGGTTGTGATCCATGAGCGCGAGGCTGTTCACCCACGCGCCGCGCCCCACGCGCGCGCCGTTCCACCGCAGGTAGGCGATCCACATCGGCGTCGAGCGGAAGACGGCGCCCGCCAGCACGCGCACGACGTGCGTCGTCACCAGGTAGCGCCCCCAGTCCAGCAGCGGCCACTCGTAGTCGGCGACGCGTGTGTGCAGCCCCGGCGCCGTGCGCCAGCCGAGCAGCCGCGTCGCGGCGGCGGAGAGCAGCATGAGGCCCGCGGCGAACAGCAGGTACGCCGGCACGAACGCCATCGCCAGCACGACGACGCGCGGCACGAACGCGTCGACGCGCCAGCGCACGTGCCAGCTCCAGAACGCCACGGCCGGCAGCGCCGCGAGCGCCACCACGACGCTCTCCACCACGAACAGCGACGCCACGGCCCACGTCACCCGCAGCCAGCGGCGGCGGCGCGGCCCTTCCGGGAGAGTGCGCATGTCGGTCACCTCGCCTGACGCGGCGCCCGCCGCCCGCGCGGAGCGCGCGTCCCAGGACGCGCACCTCCGGGTGGTCGGCCGCGGGACGCCGCTCGTCTCCGTGCCGGGGATGGACGGCACGGGACTGCTGTTCTACCGCCAGGTGCCGCTGCTGGAGCACCGCTGCCGCGTCGTCACCTACGCGCTGCGCGACGACGCCGAGACGATGGGCGCGCTGGTCGACGACCTCGGCGCCGTGCTGCGCGCGGTGGCCCCGGACGGGACGCCCGCGGTGCTGGTCGCCGAGTCGTTCGGCGGCACCCTGGCGATGAGCTTCGCGCTCGCGCACCCCGACCGCGTGCGCGCGCTGGTCGTGCTCAACTCCTTCCCCTGGTTCCGGCCGCAGCATCGGCTGCACCTCGCGATCCGCGCGCTCGGGCTCATGCCGTGGGGCGCGATGCGCCTGGTGCGGCGCCTCACCGCGTTCCGGCTGCACTCGCACCACACGCGGCCCGTCGACGTGGCCCGCTTCCACACCCTCACCGCGTCCACCACGCGCCTCGGCTACCGCAACCGCCTGCGCATCCTCACGCACCTGGACCTCCGCGCGCGTCTCCCGGAGCTCCGGGTGCCGACGCTGTTCCTCGCCGCCGACGAGGACCACCTCATCCCCTCGGTCGAGCAGGCGACGCTGATGGCGGCGCGCGTGCCCGGCGCCGCCGTGCGCGTGCTGCACGGTCACGGGCACTCCTGCCTCCTCGCGCACGACCTCGATCTCGACGCGCTGCTCCGCACATGGCCACCGACGGCGCCGTGAGGACCCGCGCCCGCCCCCCAGTGTGCGGCGCCGGCCGCCCGCGTGCTGTCCGCGCTTCCCCGACGGACGGGCGCGGACCGCCGCATCCGGCGCGGCCGGGTCGGGCGCTGCTGCGCGGGCTCGGGCCGGGGCTCGTCACCGGCGCCGCCGACGACGACCCGTCGGGCATCGCGACCTACTCGGCCGCGGGCGCGGCGTTCGGGATGGGCCTGCTCTGGATGCCGCTGTTCACGCTCCCGCTGATGACCGGGGTGCAGCTGATGTGCGCGCGCGTCGGCCTGGTCGCGGGCGAGGGGCTGGCCGCGGTGCTGCGCGCCTGGTACCCGCGCTGGACGCTGTGGACGGCGTGCCTGCTGCTGGTGGTCGCGAACACGATCAACGTCGGCGCCGACCTCGCCGGCATGGCGGAGTCGATGGCGCTCGTGCTCGGGCTGCCGGCGCGCTGGTTCCTCGCGCCGGCGGCGCTCGCCGCGTTCGCGGTGCTGGCGTTCGGCGGCTACCGCAGCGTCGCCGGCACGCTGAAGTGGCTCACGCTGGCGCTGCTGGCCTACGTCGCGACGGCGCTGCTCGTCCGTCCGCCGTGGGGCACGGTCCTGCGCGCGGCCGTGACGCCGCGCCTGACGATGGATCGCGCCACGCTCGCGATGGTGGTCGCGGTGCTCGGCACCACCATCTCGCCGTACCTCTTCTTCTGGCAGACGTCGCAGGAGGTGGAGGAGGAGACGGCGCTCGGCCGCACGAGCGTGGCCGCGCGCGCGGGCGCGACGCGCACGGAGCTGGCGGACGCGCGGCGCGACGTGACGCTGGGCATGACGTTCTCGAGCGTCGTCTTCTTCTTCATCACGCTGACGACGGCGACGACGCTGCACCCGGCGGGCGTGCGCGACGTCCAGACGGCGGCCCAGGCGGCCGCCGCGCTGCGCCCCCTCGCGGGCGAGGCGGCCGGCCTGCTGTTCGCGCTCGGCGTCGTCGGCACGGGGCTCCTCGGCGTGCCGGTGCTCGCGGGCGCGAGCGCCTACGCGCTGGCCGAGCTGCTGGGCTGGCGCGAGGGCGTCGGGGAGCGGCCGCGCACGGCGCCCGGCTTCTTCGCGATCATCGCGCTCACGCTCGTCGCGGGCCTCGGCATCGCGGTCGCCGGGCCGGCGATCACCGGCGTGAGCGCGATGCGGCTGCTGTTCTGGGCCGCCGTGGTCAACGGCGTGCTGGCCGTGCCCCTGCTCGGCGCGCTGCTGGTGGTGTGCAACGACCGCCGCGTGATGGGCGCGCACGTCAACGGCCGCGCGCTGAACGTGCTGGGCGGCGCCGCGCTGCTGGCGATGGGGGGTGCCGCGCTCGCGCTCCTGCTGCCGTGACCGCGCGCTCGCGGCCTGCAGGTCCATGCCGAGCACCAAGTGGTCGAGCGGGAAGCGCGCGTGCCCCTGCGCATGCGCGGCGTCGCTCATCAGCCCGCACGCCATGTACGGCTGCCCGCGCCCGTCCACCGCGCGTGGATCGCGGGCTGCGCGACCGCCGCGGTTTCCGCGACGTGCGCCACGCGCCCCGCCGACGGCGCGGCTGTCAGGATGCGGGCGCGCGGTCCTCGCGCTCGCCGTCCCGCAGCGCCACCGTCGGCGCGTCAAGTGGGGCACCGGCCCTCCGCCCGACGCGCCACAGCGCGGCCAGCCCGATGCCCGTCCACAGCACGGCGGCGAGCGCGGCGTTCGCGGCCAGGAAGTCCACGCCGCGCACCGGGGCCTGCAGGATCAGCATGCTGGCGGAGAGGCTCGCGTGCATGAGCATCGCGAGGGGAAGGCTCGTGGTGCGGTCGTGGACCCACACCATGAGCACGCGGTACGCGGTCAGCACGCCTCCGTAGAAGCAGAGGATGGCGAGCACGTACACCGCCAGCGCGTGCGCGCCTGCCATGCTGGCGCTTCCCCAGAGCACGAGGATGAAGTGCAGCGCGCCCCAGCATGCGCCGACGAGGAGCGCGGTCGCGAGCGCGCTGTGCCGCCGCCGCAGCCGCGGCACCGCGAAGCCGGTCCACCCGAGCTCCTCGAGGAAGCCGCCGCCCAGCAGTCCCCACCCGATGCCGAACAGCACGAGCGCGATCGGGTGCGGCGTCGTGAGGACGCCGGGCAGGAACGCGGGGGAGCGCAGCGCGAGCGCGAGCTGCACCGCCGCGACCAGCAGCGGAGCGGTCAGGATGGCCACGGCGTACCATCGCGCGTCCACGCGCCAGCGGCGGAGCCGCCGCCCCAGCGCGCGGAGCCCTGACCGCCCGTCCACGACGCCGGTCATCAGCACGCTCGACAGGCTCGGGCCGGCGAACCAGAGGAGCAGCGCGATCGCGAACGGCCAGGCGAGCTGGCCGCCGGCCGCCGGCGCGGTCCCCGCTCCACGCAGGACGCCCGCGCCGACGATGGCCGCGAGCAGCAGGATGCCGCCCCACGAGATGGCGAACGCCAGCGCGAAGTAGCTCGACACCGGTCGCCGCCGGGCGAACGCAAGGATCGTCGACATGATGCGCCTCCGCGGTTCCCGCCGTCGTCCAAGAGCGCACGAACACGTTCGCGAGCGAGGCGGCGGTGCGCCGTCGGGAAACCGCGGGCGGTGCATCCCGCGCTGCCGGCCGCCGCGCCGCACGCGCGGGTTCCCCGACCGGCGCACGGCATTCGCCTGACGGCCCGCGCCTCGGCGCGACGACACCGTGGCTCCGTCCCTCCCGCCTTCGTGGTCGCGACCATCACTCGGAGGTACGCCATGCCACGCGCCATGTACTCCCTCACCCGCTCCATCGCCCTGCTCGCGGGCGCCCTCGTCGTCGCCTGCACCGACGCGCCGACGGCAACTGCGCCCGCGCCCGCGGCGCCACGCTTCGAGTCCGGCGGGCGCGGCGACTTCCAGCGCTACGCGGCCATCGGCACGAGCGTGAGCATGGGCTGGCAGTCGGACGGCGTGATCGCCGCCGGCCAGGCGACGTCGTGGCCCGCGCAGCTCGCGCGCCTCGCGCATCGCGAGCTGTCGCTGCCGGGCATCGCCTTCCCGGGATGCGGCGCGCCGCTCGCCGCGCCGCTCGCGTCCGGACGGCGCATCAGCGGCGAGCTGGCGACGGCGCCCGGCGCCGATCGCGTCTGCGCCCCGAACGAGCCCGGCGTCGTGCTGCCCGCGGACAACCTGGCGATCAACGGCGCGCTCACGATCGACGCGCTCCGCGCGACGCCGGAGGACCCCGACCCCGACAACGCCCGCCTGTACGCGCGCGTGCTGCCGCCCGGCATGTCGCAGGTCTCCGCGATGATGGCGCTCGACCCGAAGCTCGTCTCCGTCGAGCTGGGCGGCAACGAGGTGCTCGGCGCGCTCTACGGCTTCGTGCGCCCCGGCGTCAACGTCGTGCCCGTCGCCGCGTGGGAGCCGGCGTACCTCCAGGTGCTCGACGCCGTCGAGCGCACGGCCAAGCACGCGGTGCTCGTCGGACTGATGAGCGACGTGGCGCGGTTCTCCGGCCTGCGCACGGGCGCCGAGATGTGGCAGGCACGGGCGATCTTCCAGACGCTCGGCGTCGCGGTGGCGCCGGACTGCGCGGGCAGCCCGAACCTGCTCTTCGTGCGCGCGCTGGTCCCGATCGCGGCCGGCGTCACGCACGCGCTGAGCTGCGCCGACGGATGGAACGGCAGCCTGGTGGATTACGTGCTTACGCCCGCGGACGCGCAGATGGTCAATGCGCAGCTCGCGGCGATGAACGCGATCATCCGGCGCGAGGCGGCGCGGCGCGGGTTCGCGTACTTCGCGCTCGCCGCGCTCTACGAGAACCCGGTCGTGAAGCCGGCGACGTTCAACCCCTACGACGTCCTCTTCTCGAATCAGCCGTTCGGCCCCTACATCAGCCTCGACGGCGTGCATCCGACGGCGGCCGGCAGCACCCTGCTCGCCCACGCGGCCGCCGCGGCGCTGAACGCGCGCTACGACTTCGGCATCCCGATCCCGGGCTCGACGCTCGCGCTGGCGCTCCGCTGACCGGCGCCTAGCGGGCGCCGTGCGCCCTGCGCACCGCGTCCGCGTCGAACGCGGCGGGGTCGCCGGTGCGCGCGCGGATCTCCGCCAGCGCGCTGTCGGCGAGCGCGCGCCGGCCGAGCCGCTGCGCCGCCATGTGGACGCCGTACCAGGGCGCCGCATCGCCGGGCGCGCGCCGCGCCGCGGCGCGGTAGTGGCCGAGCGCGGCCTCGTGGCTCCCCGCGCGGAACGCGGCGTTACCGGCGTCGAGCAGCGCCCGCGCATCGTTGGCGACCGCGGGCGGTGGCGCGGCGGCCGCGACCGCGGGGCCGGCGGCCGGCGGCGCGTCGGCCTGACCGGCGTGCCCCGCCCACGCGGCGCCGACGACCACGAGGGCCATCGCCGCCAGGCCGACCGTCGCGGCCAGTGGAGAGAGGCCGCGCGCGGGTCGTCGCGTGCCGGCCGTCGGATCCTTCGCCGTGGGCATCGTCTCTCCTGGTGTGTTCCGCACGTGTGGCCGTCAGCCGCCCGACAGCGGGTCGCGACCGTGGCACGCGATGCACGCCACCCGGCTGCGCGCCGCCATGCGACGCGCGTCGAAGCCGGGGCCGTGCGGGTTCACGCGCAGCCCGCGCGACGAGTGGCACTGCATGCAGTCGCGCTGGCCGTGGCAGGTGGTGCAGCTCTCCATCCCCTGCCGCGCCGCGCGCCCGTGCTGCACGAGCCACTGCGGCTGCGCGTCGTGGAACGCGACGTCGCGCCGGCCACGCGACGCGAGTCCGCCGCTCGCATGGCATGCGCGGCAGAACGCCTCCGCGCTGTGGCAGCTCGCGCAGTCGCGCTCGCGCCCGTAGGCCGCGGGCGCGTGGCGCACGGCGAAGTCGGGCGGGTGAAAGCGGCGACGCCCCTCGCCCGCGTGGCAGCCGGCGCAGAAGCGCTGCGCGTGGCAGCCCGCGCAGCGTGGCGACTGCGCGCCCGCGGCAGCATCGTGCTCGCGCGCGAAATCGGGCGGGTGCACGCGCACGAGGTGCTGGGTGCGGGCGGGGGGGGCGGCGGGGACGGGCGCGCCCCCCGCCACAGGGGGCGCGTCCGCGGGGCCGCGCGCCCGCGGCAGGCGCACGCCCTGCGCCCCCGCGCCGGCAGCCGGCGCCGGCAGCCGCGCGATCACGGACGCCGCGTCCGCCCGATCGCCCGTGCCGGTGGGCAGGTGGCACGTCGCGCAGCTGCGCTGTGCATGGCAGTTCGCGCACGACGCCGTCGCGCGCCGCGCCGACGCGCCGTGCGCCGTCGGCCACGACGGATCGGCGTGCGTCGCCGGCGCGGGATGCGCCGCCGCTCGGCCGGCGACGAGCGCCGCGACGCGCGCGTCCCTGCCCAGCGCGACCACGCGCGGCAGCGCGTCGGCGTTGACGTGGCAGCGCGCGCAGCTCTCCGACGCATGGCACACCGCGCACGAGGCGTCGGTCGGCGCCGACGTGCCCAGCCGGCCGTGGTTCCGGATGAACTCCGGCGTCTCGTGCGACGGCGGCCGCGGCAGCCCGGCCACGCGCGCCGCCGGGAGCGCCTTCGCCGACACGAGCGGGACGTGACACGTCGCGCAGGGCGAGTCGTCCGCGAGGTGCGCCGTCGCGCGGTGCGCGTGACAGCCCACGCACGTCGCGGGCTGCGCGCGTGCGACCGCCATGCGCCGCGTGTCGCCCGGGGGCGCGTGGCACGCGGTGCAGTCGAGCGGGCCGGTCGTGCCGTCCGCGCCCGGCGCCTGCGCGCCGAGCTGCGCGCGCGCGTGTGTATCGTGCGCGAAGGCGAGGTTCGTCGCGCGCGCGTCCGGGGCGCGCCCCGCGGGGACCGGCCGCTCGCGCTCCGTGGGGCACTCGGCGCACAGCTCCGCGGGCGGGAAGCGCTCGCTCGCCGTCGCCCGGCCGGCGCGCGCGGCGCGACCCGGGTCCGCGGAGTCGGCGATCGCCGCGTGGCATCCCGCGCACGACGGGAAGAGGCGCGCGTGCGCGAGGTGCGGGAACACGCGCTCGTCGGCGTCCCGCGGTCGCGCGGCGTCGGCGGCGGCCGCCCCCGCGGCGAGCAGCGTCAGCACGGCCGCCACGACCTGTCGCCCGGCGATCATCGCGCGCGCTCCGCGAGCCCGGGATCGCCGCCCATGGTCCACTCGACGCGCAGCGTCGCGCGGCGCTGGCTCCAGTCCGCGCGGCGCGCACCCGCGTCGCGCCCGCCCTGCCGGTAGAGCGAGAGGTCGCCGACGACGCGCGTGTCGGGCGCGACGCGCCACCCCGCGTCGACGCCGCCGCCCCACATCAGCCCCGTGCCGACGCTCAGCTCGGGGATGAGCTGGAACGCGGACGCGTGCACGCCCGCGAAGAGCCCACGCCCCGGGTCCCAGCGCAGCCCGACGTCGCCGTCGCTGCCGGACGCACCGAACCCGAGATCGAGCGCGTAGCGCCCGGTAGCCGTCCATGCCGGTGCCACGCGCACCGCCGCGTCACCACCGGCGCGCCAGCCGTGGCCGAGCAGCGCGCCGCCCGGAAAGCCGGCGTCGGCCTCCCGGTAGTCGCGGTACGCGCCGAACGCGAGCGCCGACACGCGCCCGCCCGACCACGACGCCTGCGCGCGCCCCTCCACGAATCCCACCGGCGAGAACGCGCCCCAGATGGACCACAGCTCGAAGAAGGGGCGGTACCGCCGCCCCTCGGCGGCGATCGTCACGCCGCGCAGCCGGCCGATGCCGACCGGCGGGAGGCGCAGCCGCAGCCGCAGCTCGTTCACCTCGCCCGCGGCCAGGTCGTGCGCCCACGACGCGTCCAGCCCTGCGCGTCCGAGCCGCGCGGTCCAGTCGGCGGCGACCCGCTCGCTGTAGAGCGCCGCGCGGTCGGTGCGGATCTCGCGCTGGTAGCTCGCGGCCAGCGCACCGCGCAGCGGCGTCGCCGTGCGCGCTGCCGCGCCGAGCACCCACGCGCGACGCTCGGGCGGCAGCTCGTCCACGGCCGCGATCTCCGCGCTCACGTGCGACTCGTTGAGCCCCGGCACGAGGCTCCACCCGCCCCACGCGTCCACGAGCAGCCCGCGCGGCGCCCGCGCCTGCATCGACACCCCGTCGAAGCTGCGCACGTCCAGCGGCGAGGCCACCCACTGGCGGCCCGCGCGCGCGCGCAGCCACGCGCGGTCGAGCTGCGCGTACGCCGCCAGCGCGTCGAAGCCGTCGGCGGCGCGCGGCCAGAGCGCACGCGAGCCCGCCACCGCGCGCACGCGCAGGTCCGCCACCACGCTGACGCCGGTGCCCAGCCCCCACGCCGTCACGTGCAGGTCCTGCGTGACCGGTACCGCGGACGCGCGGTCGCCGGCGCGCCGGAAGCGGCACGCGGCGGGCGCGCCGCCGCAGCGCACGATCGTCCCGTCGGCCAGGCGCCGCAGGTCGCTGCCCGCGGCGCTGTCGACGGCGTCGCCGGGCGGCACGCTGTCGTCCACCAGCGGCCGAAGCTCCACGAGGCGCGCGGTCGTCACCCCCGTGATCCGCACGCCCTGCGCGCCGGCGCCGGACCGCGCGACGGCGAGCGCCAACGCCAGGACGAGCGCGCGACGCGTCACCGGCGCCCCGCTGCGGCGGTGGCCCACGTCACGCGGTGGCAGTCGGCGCACTCGCGCCCCGGCTTGTGGCGCGTCTGGTCCTGGTGGCACGACAGGCACACCGCGCGCACCGGCGCGAGCGTCGCCGCCGTCGCGCCGACGTGGCATCCGCTGGCGGTGCAGCCCTCGTGCGCCGACGCGCGATGCGCGGCCTTCACCGCCCCCGCGTGGCACGCGATGCAGTCCGCCGTCGCGACGTGGTGCTCGGCGTGGCAGCTCGCGCAGCCGCGCTGCACGGCGAGGGTCACGGGCGCGGTGTGGCAGTCGCGGCACGCCACGTCGCGGTGTGGCGCGTGCGCGAAGGGCAGCGCGCGCTCCTGCGGCGCGCGGCCCGCCGCCGTCGTCATGCGCACGGCGACCCGTGCGGGCGGCGCCGGCTCGCGCTCCGCGTGACATCCGGTGCACGACGTGGCGCGGTCGGCGCGGTGGTGGCAGGTGGCGCAGTCGCGCGCGGTGCGCACCAGCGTCTCGCCGTGCCGGCGCTCGCTCGTGTGGCACGATGTGCACGCGACGTCGCGGTGGATCGGGTGGGAGAACGTGGGTCGTCCCCGGCCGGACGTGCGCGCCGGCGGCGCCGGCGGCTGCCGCAGCGTCGCCACGGAGCGTGCGAGCAGGTCGTCCGTCCCGCCGGCCGCCGCGAGCTGCAGCGGCCGCGCGACGGCGCCGGCGCGCTGCCCCGGCTTTCGCGACGAGCGCGCGCCGCCCAGGACGTCGGCGTGGCAGTCGAGGCACGACGTCGCCTGCACCGTCCACTCGTGCGCCTGGTGACACTGGCCGCACT
This sequence comes from uncultured bacterium, assembly GCA_966128675.1. Lineage (GTDB taxonomy): Bacteria > Gemmatimonadota > Gemmatimonadetes > Gemmatimonadales > Gemmatimonadaceae > Roseisolibacter. The sequence continues at coordinate 11,632 of CBHYLO010000063.1, forward strand.
GTGCCACGGTGCGCGCCGGCAGCCCGCGGTGCATCGGCGTGATCGTGTCCGCCCCCGCGTGGCACCCCGCGGTGGCGCAGCTGTCGAACGCCTTCTTCGGCGTCTCCTGCTCGTGCGGGTTGTGGCAGGCGCCGCACGCCGCGCCGTGCGGCTCGCGGCGCGGGTCGAACTCGGCGAGCTGCACGCGCATCTCGTGGCAGGCGAGGCACTGCTGCTGGCCGGGCGTCATGGCGCCGCGCGCTGAGTCGAGCGAGACGACCTCGGTGACGTTGCGCGTGAACTGGTGGCAGCCCGTGCAGTGCATCGCCGTCTGGTCCGCCATCTTGCCCAGGCGGATCTTCGTGTCCTGCTGGTCGTGGCACCCGCTCTGGCCGCACGTCTCGTTGGTGGGGACGAAGCGGTGGACCTCCTGCCCGTGGCAGGTGACGCACTCCACCTTGCCCTTCAGCGCGGACGAGTCGGACAGGAGGTGCACGCGGTGGCCCGCGGTCGCGATGATGCGCTTCCACGTGCTGTCGGCGTCCCGCTGCACGTGGCAGGACGCGCAGATGCGCGTCGGGACCGGCGCGTGCGCCGGGATGTCCTGCGGCCGCTCCGCCACCCAGTTGTAGACCTGGCGCGCGCTCGCGAACAGCGACTGCTGGTGGCAGTCGTGGCACGACAGCTTGCGGTGCTCGCTCGTGCGGAAGCGCTGGAACGCCGGCGTCATGACGTGGCACGACACGCAGAAGTCGTTGTCGTGCTGCGTGTAGTTCCAGGTCGCGGCGCCGCCGGTGGCCGCCGCCAGCACCAGCGCGCCCGCGGCCACGGCGTACGCGATCTTCCACGCCCGGGATCGCGCGGCCAGCCACGCCCGCAGCGCGCCCCGGCGGCGCCAGAGCGCCACGACGACCGCCGCGGCCACGAGCAGGCCGAGCACCAGCCCGCCGATCTGGAGCCACTGCGGCAGGTTGAACAGCCAGCGCGAGGCCGCGTCGACCCCCGCGGGCAGCGGGTTGCGCACGACGACCGAGTCGAGGGCGGCGCCGCGCAGCGTGTGGGTGTGGAACGGCGGCGGGGGGGGGGGGGGGCCCCCACGGCGGGCCCCCCCCCCCGCCCCCCGCCGCCCCCCCCCCCCCCCCCCCCG
>CBHYLO010000064.1:0-12730 GCA_966128675.1 uncultured bacterium
CAGCGCCGGCCGCGCGTCCGTTCCAACAGGGAGGCGCGCGTGATCCCGTCGTCGCTCCCGGTCATCGTGGCCACCGCCATGCTGACCCAGCTCGCCGCGCTGGTGCTCTTCTGGGGATGGCGCCGGGGCTTCTTCCGCGACCTCGACGCGCAGTCGCGCGTCATCTTCGAGCCGCGTGACTGGCGCCTCGAGCGGCCGTGGGAGACGCCGGTGCAGCGCCTCGAGCGCGAGACCGTGCACGGCGCGCCCATCGCGCCCCGTCCCGAGGAGTGGGGAGGCGCCGCATGACGGCGGCCACGCCGCCCACCACCGGCGACGGCGCGTCCGCGCTCGGCGGCCACGACGTGCGGGCCGTCGCCGACGCGCGCGGCCTCGCCCCCGAGGACCTCGACGTCCGCCTGCGCGCCGACGAGTCGAGCCGCGTCGTCGTGCTCGTGCTCTACTCGGTCGCGATCGGCTGGCTGCTGATCGGCTCGATCTTCGGCGACATCGCCAGCTTCAAGCTGCACTGGCCCGACTTCCTCACCACGCAGGCGTGGCTGACCTTCGGGCGCGTGCGCACCGCGCACCTGCACGCGGTGAACTACGGCTGGGCCACCGCGGCGCTCATCGGCACCTCCATCTGGCTGCTGCCGCGGCTCGTCCACACGGAGCTGAAGGGCGGAGCGCTCGCGCTGCTGGGCGGGGTGCTCTTCACGATCGGCATCGCCATCGGCATCGTCGGCGTGCTGCTCGGCTACAGCGACGGCATGGAGTGGCTGGAGGCCAACCGCTGGGCCGCGGGCCCCTTCCTCGTCGTTGGCGGCGGGCTGGTCGGGCTCAGCCTCTTCATGACGGTCGCCTCGCGCCGCGCCGAGCACCTGTACGTGTCGGTGTGGTACATCCTGGGCGCGTTCATCTGGTTCCCGATGCTCTACGTCGTCGGGAAGTGGCCCACGCTCACCGGCGTCGAGAGCGCGGCCGCCAACTGGTTCTTCGCGCACAACGTGCTCGGCTTCTGGCTCACCGCCATGAGCGTCGGCGCGGCGTACTACTTCATCCCCAAGGTGCTCGGCCGCCCGATCTACAGCTACCAGCTGTCGGTCATCGGCTTCTGGTCGCTGGCGATGTTCTACTCGCTCAACGGCATGCACCACCTGGTGGGCGGGCCGCTGCCGACCTGGATGATCACGACGTCGATCGTCGCCAGCGTCTTCATGTTCATCCCGGTGATCGCCACCGGGATCAACCTGCACATGACGGTGGTCGGGCGCTTCGGCGCGCTGCGCTACAGCCCCACGCTGCGCTTCGTCGTGCTGGGCGGGCTGTCGTACACGGCGGTCTCGCTGCAGGGCTCCTTCACCGCGCTGCGCGAGGTCAACCGCGTCACGCACTTCACGCACTGGACGGTCGCGCACTCGCACGTCGGCGGCTACGCGTTCGTGACCTTCGTCGCCTTCGGCGCGATGTACTACGTGGTGCCGCGCCTGGTCGGGCACGAGTGGCCGAGCGCGCGGCTGATCCGCTGGCACTTCAACACGGTGCTCGCGGGGATCACGATCTACGTCGTGGCGCTCACCTGGGCGGGCGTGGCGCAGGGGCTCGCGCTGCTCGACGCGCGGCTCCCCTTCCAGGTGTCGCTGGAGCGCTCGCTGCCGGGGCTCTACGGCCGCTCGCGCGGCGGGGTGATCATGACGATCGGCCCCCTGGGGTTCGCGTACCACGTCTGGCTGATGGTGCGCCGGCCCGGCGTCGCGCGCCGCACGCGCCCCCCGTTCCACGAGGCGCAGCCGGTCCTCTACGCCGAGCCGGCGGGCGGCCGCGCGGTGGGCCGGCCATGACGCGCATCTGGCTCCTCGCCCTCGGCGCGTTCGCCATCATGGCGAGCGCCATCTGCCTGCTGGTGATCGTGCCGCAGGCGATCCTCGCCGGCGTGCGCGCGCCGGCCGAGAACCCGCCGTACAGCGCGACGCAGCTCGCCGGCCGGCAGGTCTACATCGCCAACGGCTGCGTGTACTGCCACTCGCAGCAGGTGCGCGACCCGGCGTTCACGACCGACGTGGACCGCGGCTGGGGCGCGCGCGCCACCGTGCCCGAGGACTACGTGCACGACCGGCCGCACCTGCTCGGCACCATGCGCACGGGGCCGGACCTCATCAACGTCGGCCAGCGGCTCCCCGACGTCGACTGGCACCTGATCCACCTCTACGACCCGCGCGCGCTGGTGCCGTGGTCCACGATGCCGCGCTTCCCGTGGCTGTTCGAGGAGAAGGCGGCGAACGCCGTGGGGCCCGGCGACCGCGTCGTGACCATCCCCGGCCCGCGCGCGCCGCGCGGCGTCGTCGTGGTCGCGCGGAAGTCGGCGCTCGCGCTCGTGGACTACCTGATCTCGCTCAAGCGGCAGTACCCGGTGAGCGACTCCGCGCAGGCGGGGCACCAGACAGCCCTGGGCGGCCGGATCGGGACGGGCCATGGCCACTGACGAGCCCCTTCGCGACCTCGCGGCCACCCGCCGGACGGGCGGCGTGGACCTCCAGCCCGACGTCGAGCGGATCCACCGCGCCGTCAGCCGCGAGCCGCACGACCCGATCGAGGGGCGCGAGCGCGCGCCGTGGTTCTTCACCGCCGCCATCGCGCTCGCCCTCTTCTGGGGCGGCTGGTACCTGGGACGCTACGGCGGGGAGTTCGGCCGGGCGACGCACGTCGCCTTCGCCACCCGCCAGCCGGGGATCGCCGCCGCCGCCGCGGGGCAGGCCGCCGACGCCGTGTCCGACCCGGTGGCCGCCGGCCAGGCGGTCTTCGAGAAGAACTGCTCCAGCTGCCACCAGGGGCAGGGGCAGGGCGTCCCCGGCGTCTTCCCGCCGATCGTCGGCTCGGAGTGGGTGACGGGCGCGCCCGAGACCGTCGTCCGCATCCTGCTGCACGGCCTGCAGGGCCCCGTGCAGGTCGCGGGCGCCACCTACAACGGCGCCATGCCCGCCTGGAAGGACGTGCTGCGGGACGAGGAGATCGCCGCGGTGGCGACCTACGTCCGCCAGCTGGGCGCCAACGCCGCCGGCGCCGTCCCCGCCGCCGACGTCACCGCCCTGCGCGAGGCCGAGACCGCGCGCACGACGCCGTGGACCGCCGACGCGCTGCGCGACGCGGTGCGCGACGCGGGGGCGGCCGCCCCGGGAGGCCGGCCATGACGCATCCCCCCGCCCGTGCGGCGACGCACGGCCAGGTGCGCGAGACGGAGCTCGCCAGCGGCGAGCACCTGCGCGAGCCGCTCGCCGTCACCGCGCTGTTCGACGACCCCGAGACGGTGGACCGCGCCCTCGACGCGTTCTACACCGCCGGCATCCCCCGCGACCTGATCGAGGTGGTGGTCTCGCGCCAGGCGGCGGAGCGGCACTACGCCGGCGCGCAGGGACGCCGCGCGCCGCGCGAGACGGGGCGCGAGACGTGGCGCTTCGCCGGCATCGGGGCCCTCCTGGGCTTCCTCGGCGGCGTGCTGCTCTCGCTGGTGATGGTCGCCTGGCCGGGGATCGAGGCCCCGGGCGGGCTGGCGCTCGTGCAGCTCGCCGGCCCGAACTTCGGCACCGTCGCCGGCGCCGCCGTCGGGGCGCTCCTCGGCGCCCTGCGCCGCCCCCGCCCGCACGCCGGCTTCGCCCGCGCCGCGGAGGCGCCCGAGTCGATCGTGTTCGCCGTCGCCGCCCGCAGCGAGCGCGAGGCCGAGCTGCTGGGGCAGCTGCTGGCGCGGCAGGGCGGGCGCGAGGTGCGGGTGGAGCAGACGCCCCCCGCGCCGCACCCCGCGGTGCCCTAGGCGCCTAGCGCCCGGCGCGCTGGGCGCCGGGCGCTACCAGGCGCGCCCCGGGCGGGCGGCCGACGCCAGCGGCGGCCGCTGCGGGCGGGCCGCCTGGCAGAGCGCCTCCAGCTCCTGCGGCAGCATGGCGTGCCAGCGCGCGGGGTAGCGCGCCAGCAGCCGGCGCTGCGTGGCCGACTCGAAGCAGAGCCACGAGCCGCCGTCGTGCATCGCCGCCTCGAACTGCGGCGTCGGCGGGGCGTCGGCGAGGACCGGCCGGGGCGCGAGCTCCCAGACCTCCCACTCCACTCCACTGGCGTCGACGAGACGTACGGGCACGGGCATCCTCCTGCGGTTGGACCAGCGCGCCGCTTCGGCATCCGTTCGCGGCGCACCCACGGGAATGGCACGATGGCGACCGTGGGCCCCCTCCAGTCTCGGCTCCCCAACCGTTTGGGATGAGCGCACTTGCACGGCTGAGCCGCGGTTGCGTGCGGCCGAGTCCGTCCCGTGCGCGGGACACCGCCTGCGCGACCCCACGGACGACCGCTCGCCCGGCGCCCGCGAGGGATTCGCCGACACGCGCTCGCGGAGGATCGCCGACTCCGGCGGCACCGGCGGCGCCGCATGCTTCGCCGGCATGTCGACCTCATCGCTCGCCGCGCTCCCGCCCGTGATCCAGGGCGGCATGGGCGTGGGCGTCTCCAGCTGGCGCCTCGCCAACGCCGTCGCCCGGCTCGGCCAGCTCGGCGTCGTGTCGGGCACCGCGCTCGACACCCTCCTCGTGCGGCGCCTGCAGGACGGCGACCCCGGCGGCCACGTGCGCCGCGCGCTCGCCCACTTCCCCATCCCCGACGTCGCCGACGCGGTGCTCGCCAGCTGGTTCGTCGCCGGCGGCCGCGCGCCCGACACGCCCTACCGGCTCCTCCCGATGTACCGGCGCACGGTCGGCGTGGCGCGGCAGCAGCTCACCGTGCTCGCGAACTTCGTCGAGGTCTGGCTGGCGCGCGAAGGGCACGACGGCCCCGTCGGCGTGAACCTGCTCACCAAGGTGCAGCTGCCGAACCTCGCGTCGCTCTACGGCGCGATGCTGGCCGGCGTCGACGTCGTGCTCATGGGCGCGGGCATCCCGCGCGAGATCCCCGGCGCCCTCGACGCGCTGGCCGAGCACTGCGCGGCGGCGATCCGGCTGGACGTGGAGGACGCGTCCGCCGACGCCGCGCCCGAGTGGCTGACCTTCGACCCGTCGGCGCACTGGCCCGGAACGCCCGACGTCGCGCTCGTGCGGCCGCGCTTCCTGCCCATCGTGTCGGCCACCTCGCTCGCGACCACGCTGGCGCGCAAGGCGAACGGCCGCGTCGACGGCTTCGTCGTCGAGGGGCCGACGGCGGGCGGCCACAACGCGCCACCGCGCGGCGAGATGCGGCTGGACGACCGCGGGCAGCCCGTCTACGGCGAGCGCGACGCGGTGGACCTCGAGAAGCTGCGCGCGCTGGGGCTCCCGTTCTGGCTCGCGGGGGGCACCGGCTCGCCCGACGCGCTGCGCGCGGCACTCGACGCGGGCGCCAGCGGCGTGCAGGTCGGGACGCTGTTCGCGTACTGCGACGAGTCGGGCATCGCCGACGACCTGAAGGCGCAGGTGCTGGCGGCCGTGGCCGACGGCCGCGTGGAGGTGCGCACCGATCCGCGCGCGTCGCCCACGGGCTACCCGTTCAAGGTCGTCGAGGTCGCGGGCCTCGCGACGCAGGACGAGACGCGCCGCCGCAACTGCGACCTCGGCTACCTGCGCGTGGCCTACCAGCGTCCCGACGGGCGCCTGGGCTACCGCTGCCCCGCGGAGCCGGTCGCGGACTACGTGGCGAAGGGCGGCGACGTGGCGGACACGGTGGGGCGGCGCTGCCTCTGCAACGGCCTCGTCGCCGACGTCGGGCACGCGCAGCCGCGCGCGGACGGCCCGGAGCTGCCGCTGCTGACGGCGGGCGACGACCTGCGCGAGCTGCGCGGCTTCCTCGCCGGCCGCACGCGCTACGCGGCGCGCGACGTCGTCGCGCACCTGCTCGGCGCCATGGCGGCGCCGGCGTGATGTCAGCCCTCGCTGGGCCGGAAGGGCACGACGGGCGGGATCCCGAGCCGCAGCTGCATGCTGTACGCGACGCGGTGGCCGAGGGCCTTCATCCGCTCGGCGGCGGGGCCGCTGTGGTGGGCGTCGACGACGCGCTCGAGCGTCGCCAGCCAGCGCCCGAAGTGCTCGGCCGTGAGGCCGGGCATGTCGGCGTGCGGCCGGAAGGCGTTGCCCTGGTAGCGCCCCGAATGGAAGAGCAGCGTGGACCAGAAGTCCGCGATGCGCGGGATGTGCTCCGCCATGTCGAGCGGCGCGAAGTAGGGCTGCAGCAGCGCGTCCTCCTCGATCGTCGCGTAGAACGCGGTGAGGAGCGGGATGAGCGCGGCGTCGTCGACGTCGGGGCGCGCGGCGTCCTCGCGAACGTCGCGCGCGTCGCGCACGTCGGCGGCGGTGATCGGCAGGGAGGTTCGCACGCCTCGAAAGCTAGCGACGTCGCCGCCGTTCGTGGCGCCGGCATCGACTTCGCGCGGCAGCCGTTCCTCGTGATCTGGGAGACGACGCGCGCGTGCGACCTCGCGTGCGTGCACTGCCGCGCCTCCGCCGTGCCGCGCCGCGATCCGCGCGAGCTCTCCACCGACGAGGCCTTCCGCCTGCTGGACGAGGTGCGCGCGTTCGCCGAGGACGGCCGGCCCGCGCCGCTCATGGTGCTCACCGGCGGCGACCCGCTCAAGCGCCCCGACGTGCACGAGATCGTCGCGTACGGCACGCGCATCGGGCTGCGCATGACGATGACGCCCTCCGGCACGCCGCTGATGACGCCCGCGGTGCTCGCGCGCCTGCGCGACGCGGGGCTGGCGCGGCTCGCGGTGAGCCTGGACGGCGCGTCGCGCGCGGTGCACGACGCCTTCCGCCGCGTCCCCGGCTCGTTCGACTGGACGGTGGCGATGCTGCGCGCGGCGCGCGCGCTGGGGCTGCCGACGCAGGTCAACACGACCATCACGCGGCGCACGATCGGCGACCTGGCCGCGATGGGCGACCTCGTGGCGGACGTCGGCGCGGCGCTGTGGTCGGTGTTCGTCGTGGTGCCCACGGGCCGCGCGGAGCTCGGCGACGTGCCGGACGCCGACGCGGTGGAGCGCGCGCTCGAGTGGCTCGCCGCGCACGCCGAGCGCGCGCCGCACGACGTGAAGACCACGGCGGCGCCGCACTACCGGCGCGTGCTGCTGCAGCGGCGCACCGCCGCGCGCCGGGCGGGCGGCCTCGCGGCCGCGCAGGCGGCGCACGCCGCCGCGCCGGTGGGCGTCGTCGGCCGCGCGGGCGGCGTGAACGACGGCAACGGCTTCGTGTTCGTCGGCCACCGCGGCGACGTGCATCCGTCGGGCTTCCTGCCGGTGCCGTGCGGCAACGTGCGCACCGAGCGGCTGCGCCTCATCCACGACATGGACAGTGGCGCCCGAAACGGCGGCTCCGCCGAGGCGCTGGTGGCATCGGGCGGGTTGTGCGCCTCCCGCCAGGGGTGCGGCGGCTGGCGCGCGCGCGCGCACGCGATGACCGGCGACTGGCGCGAGTCCGACCCGCTGTGCGCGTACGAGCCGCCGGCGTGGCGCCGCGCCGTCGCGCGCGGCGAGCAGGAGCCGCGCGCCGCGTACTTCGCGCGTCGCGTCGCGGGCTGGCCGTCCGGCGATCCCTCCTCCGATCCGTGAGCGACACGTCCATGCCGCAGACCCTCGATCCTCCCGCCGCCGCGCCTGCGGCCGCGCCCGCGCCGTCGCGCCTCGCGCCGCTCGTGCTCACGTACCGCGACTGCCGCGAGGTGCTGTCGCGCGTCGGCTGGGGCGTGCTCGCCACCGTCGGCGACGGCCAGCCCTACGGCGTGCCCGTCGGCTACGCGCTCGGCAGCGACTGCGTGTACCTGGCGTCGGGACCGGGGCGCAAGCGCGCGAACCTGGAGCGCGAGCCGCGCGTCTGCCTCACGGTGTGCGACGTCGGCAGCTACGACCGCTGGCGCTCCGTCGTCGTGGAGGGCGAGGCGCTGCCCGTGGAAGGGCTGGCGGAGCGCGCCGCCGCGGTGGCCGCGTTCGTGTCGCAGCGCGCGCCGCGCGCGCGCCCGACCGATGCGCGGCGGCTGATGAGCGCGCGGCTGCTGCGCATCCCGCTCGCCCACATGTCGGGCCGCGGCCGCGGCGACGACTGACCGACGCACGCCCGATCACATGCACCCGCTCCACGCCGCCTGTCGCGCGCCGGTCGATCTCGGCGCCGTCTTCCTCGGGCCCAAGGGCGAGAACGCCGACGTGTTCGAGCGGCTGCTGCTGGAGGCGTTCCGCGACCACGTCTTCTGGCGCCGCAACTTCCATCCGCAGGACGGCTTCCTCCTGCAGGAGCGCGATCGCCGCACGCCCGCGTACGAGGACGCGGTCGCGACGCTGTCGCAGGAGCTGATGGGGCTCCTGGGCGAGCTGAAGGCCGGCGTGCCGTTCTACAGCCCGCGCTACATCGGCCACATGACGGCCGACCTCACGATGGCGGGGCTCGTCGGCTACTTCGCGACGATGCTCTACAACCCGAACAACGTCGCGGCCGAGGGCTCGCCCGTGACGACGCGGCTGGAGCTGGAGGTGGCGGCGCAGCTGGCGGCGATGGTCGGGTACGACGCGGGCGCGCAGTGGGGCCACCTGTGCTCGGGCGGCACGGTGGCGAACCTCGAGGCGCTGTGGATCGCGCGCAACGTGAAGTACCTCCCCGTCGCGCTGCGCTGGGCCGCGGCGGAGCTGGGGAGCGACCTCGCCGGCGGCGCGCCGACGGTGCGGCTCGCGAACGGCGAGGTCGCGCCGCTCGACACGCTGGATCTCTGGTCGCTGCTCAACGTCCCGAACGACGCGGCGCTGGACGCGCTGGACGCGCTGCTCGCGCCCGCGGGCACGGCGCCGGACGCCGCGTGGACGGACCGCGCGTGGCAGGCGGTGCGCCGCCACGGGCTCGCGGGCCTCGGGCACCAGGCGTTCGGGCTGCGCCTGGCGCGCGAGTTCGGCGACGCGCTGCCGCCGGGCGTCGTGCTGGTGCCGTCCACCGCGCACTACTCGTGGGCGAAGAGCTGTCGCGTGCTCGGCATCGGCGACACGCAGCTGGTGCACGTACCGGTGGACGCGCGCTTCCGCATGGATCCCGCGGCGCTCGCCGACGTGCTGCGCGGGCTCGCGGCGCGGCGGCAGCCGGTGATCGCGGCGGTGTCGGTCGTCGGCACCACGGAGGAGGGCGCGGTGGACCGCCTGGATCTCGTGCTGGAGGCGCGCGCGCGCGCCGGCGCCGAGCTGGGGCTCGCGTTCCACCTGCACGCCGACGCGGCGTGGGGCGGCTACGCGGCGAGCATCACGCGCGGCCCCGACGGCGCGCGCCGCTCGTACGCGGACACGCTCGCCGACTACGCGCCGCTCGCCGACGCGTCGGATCCGCGCGACGCGTGGCCGAGCGAGGCGGTGTACCGCGCGCTGTGCGCGCTGGAGCACACGGACTCGGTGACCATCGATCCGCACAAGCTGGGCTTCGTGCCGTATCCCGCGGGCGCGGTGAGCTTCCGCGACGGGCGCACGCGGCACCTCGTGGCGGCGGAGGCGCCGTACCTGTCGCACGCCGGCGCGTCGGAGTGGGGCTTCCTGGGGCGCTACATCCTGGAGGGATCGAAGCCCGGCGCGGCCGCGGCGGCGGTGTGGCTGTCGCACAAGGTGCTGCCGCTGGACGCGCGCGGCTACGGGCAGCTGATCGGCGACACGGTGCGCTCCGCGCTGGCGCTGCACGCCTGCCTGTCGTCGCACGACTGGGCGCCGTTCACGGTGGAGATGCGGCCCGCGCCGGACCTCAACATCGTCTGCCTGGCGGTGGCGCATCCCGCGCTGCCGACGCTGGAGGCGGTCAACGCGTTCGTGGCGCGCGTGCACGACGCGATGAGCGCGACGGGCAACCGCGGCGGCGGTGCCGCGCACCCGCGCGACTACTTCGTGACGAAGACCGTGCTGCAGCCCGCGGAGTACGGCCACGCGGCCGACGCGCTGGTGGCGCGACTGGGCTTCACGCGCGCCGACTACGAGCGCGCCGGCGGGCTCGCGGTGCTCCGCTGCACGGTGATGGATCCGTTCATGGTGACGCGGCCGGGGCGCACGGACTTCGTGCAGGGCTTCGCGGACGCGCTGCGGCGCGTGATGGAGAGCGTGCTGACCTGAAGGGCTGCGGGCTGCGGGCTGCGGGCTGCGTGGCATGCACCGTCGCACCGGACCCTGACTGCGGAAGCAGACAGGAGGACGTCGTTCCGGGGCCGGCGCGCCGTGCGCTGGTCGGCGAACAGTGGGTTACGGATGCTCCGGATGAGACGGATGCTCCGGATCGCTCCTCGGAGCGCATGGAGCGTCGCCGCCACGCGGAGCGATCCGTCTCATCCGCCCGATCCGGAGCATCCGTAGCCAAACGAGTAGTTCGTGCCTGCCGGGCGCCACGTCGGCCGCCGAGGGCACGGGGGCGACACGCAGCACGCAGCACGCAGCTAGCTTCCTCGAATGACCGCCTCCCTCGACACGCTCCCCTCGCTCGCGGAGCTCGAAGCCGCCAGCGCGCTCGTGCGCGCCGCGATGCCCGCCACGCCGCAGTACCGCTGGCCGCTGCTGGAGGCGCGCACCGGCGTCGCGACGTGGGTCAAGCACGAGAACCACACGCCCGCGGGCGCGTTCAAGGTGCGCGGCGGCATCACGTACTTCGACTGGCTCGCGCGGCAGGTCCCGCGCGTGGCGGGCGTCGTCACCGCGACGCGCGGCAACCACGGCCAGAGCGTCGGGCTCGCGGCGGCGCGCCACGGGATCCCCGCGCTGGTCGTCGTGCCGCACGGCAACAGCCACGAGAAGAACGCCGCCATGCGCGCGCAGGGCGTCGAGCTCGTCGAGGCCGGCGACGACTTCCAGGCGGCCGCGGAGGCGGCGGACGCGCTGGCGCGCGAGCGCGGCTGGCACCGGCTGCCGAGCTTCCATCCGCTGCTGGTCGCGGGCGTCGGCACGTACGCGCTGGAGCTGTTCCGCGCCGTCCCCGACCTCGACACGGTCTACGTCCCGATCGGCCTCGGCTCCGGGGCCTGCGGGGTGCTCGCGGCGCGCGACGCGCTTGGCCTGCGCACGGAGGTCGTGGGCGTGGTGAGCGCGCACGCGCCCGCCTACGCGCGCTCGCTGGCGAGCGGCGTGGCGGAGTCGCACGCCGTGCACACGCAGCTGGCGGACGGCATGGCGTGCCGCACGCCGGTGCCGGCGGCGCTGGCGCTGCTGCGCGGGCTCGCGCGCGTGGTCGAGGTCACCGACGATGAGGTCGCGCACGCGATGCGCGCGCTGTTCACCGACACGCACAACGTGGCGGAGGGCGCCGGCGCGGCGGCGCTGGCGGCGCTGCTGCAGGAGCGCGCGGCGGGGCGCGACGTCGGCCGCCGCGTGGCGGTCGTGCTGTGCGGCGGCAACGTGGACGCCGAGGTCTACGCGCGCGTGCTGGCGAGCTGAAGATCCGCCGCGCGCGACCGACGTCGCGCGGGCGTACGGCTCACGTTGCTCTGTGGGCCGCGCGATGCATACTGGGGGCGTACGATCTCGCCTTCAGGGAGTCGAGCGCGATGCGCTTCGCGAGTCCCGATCTGCTGGCGCACCCGCCGCCGTGCGAGCGCGGACGGTGTTCGTCACGATCCCGTGCGACACGATCACGTGCGATTGAGCGGCCGGCGGTGACGTCGGACGCACGCGCCACCGCCGTGCCTCCCCGAAGACAGGAGGTGCGCATGACGCGCCGTGCTTGGCTCTACCTCGCCGGGCTCTCGGTCTGCCTGGCGCTTCCGCGCGCGCTCGTCGCGCAGCAGCCCGTGGCCCGCCCCGCCGCCGCACGCACGGCGCCGGCGCGGACCGCCGCGCAGAAGATCCAGGACGCGATGAGCGCGGCCCCGGCGTCGATCGCCGAGCAGGCGACGATCATCGACTGGCCGATGGCCGAGGGCGGCAGCATGCGGGAGCTGCGCGCCGGCACCAACGGGTGGGTCTGCCATCCGACCACGCCGCAGACGTTCGCCGCGGCGTCCGGCCGCGACCCGATGTGCCTGGACTCGGAGTGGCAGCAGCTGGTGAAGGCCTGGGCGAGCCGCACGCCGCCCACGGTGCACAAGCTCGGCGTCGCCTACATGCTCCAGGGCGACGCGGGCGTCAGCAACAGCGATCCGTTCGCGACGCAGCGCACCGCGGACAACGACTGGGTCGTGTCGGGCCCGCACGTGATGCTCGCGCTGCCGGACCGGTCGCTGCTGGACTCGCTGCCGTCCGATCCGCGCGGCGGCGGGCCCTTCGTGATGTGGAAGGGGACCCCGTACGCGCACCTGATGGTGCCGCTGCCGCCGGCGGGCGCCGGGCGCGCGATGCGGCCGACCCCCAAGTGAGCGCGCGACCGACGTCGCCGCGGGAGGCGCCATGACCAACGGGGCAGTCGTGCTGGTGTGGGGGCAGGCGGTGCGCGGGCGCGAGCAGCACGCGCTCGTGGTGTTCAACGAGGTGCTGGGCTACTTCGGCCGGCTGCAGCGCGCCGGCGAGATCGACAGCTTCGAGCCCGTCGCGCTGGAGCCGAGCGGCGGCACGCTCGCGGGCTTCCTGCTGGCGCGCGGCGACCCCGTGCAGCTGCAGCGCATCCGGCTGAGCGACGAGTTCCTGCGGCTCAGCAACCGCAGCCTGCACGTCGTCGACCACTTCGGCGTGCACGGCGCCCACCTGGGCGACGACCTGCAGCGCCTGTACGCGAACTGGGGCGCGCAGGCGCAGGCGCTGACCTCGACGCTGGCGGACGCCGGCGGCGCGCCGGCGTACCTGCCGACCTGACGTCGGCCACTGACGGGCTTCTCACGGGCT
>CBHYLO010000065.1:0-12699 GCA_966128675.1 uncultured bacterium
GGCCGGCACCGTCAGCGTGAGGCCGGTGCCGGGGACCACGAGGCGGCCGCCCTCGGCGCCGATGAGCGCCGCCACCGAGACCGGGGCGGGGAGCGGCGTGGGGCGCTTGAGGACGGTCGCGAGGCTGCCGACGACGCTGCCCAGGAGGTTGCTGAGGAGGCCCGCCTGCGGGGCCGCGGTCGGCGCCAGCGGGGCGGCGGCCGGGGAGGTCGGACCGTCGGCGCAGGCGCCGAGGACGGTCATGGCGATCGCGCCGCCGGCCATGGCCAGCCGTGCGGGCGAGAGCGCGCGGATCGTGTGGCGCAGGGACTTCATGCGTCGGCCTGGGCGTGGGTGTGTTGGAGGGGGGCTGGACCGGCGCCGCGTGTCGGGCGGTCCCATTTCTTCCCTCGGCGTCATGTATCGACGTTCACCGGAGCGCACTTGAGCGCTTTTTCGCGCTTTCTCGAGAAACTTGAGCGCGAGATCGTCACGCGGAGCGCATGGGGTGTCACACCGTCGGAGGGCGTGGCGCGTGGCGTGACGCCCGGCGGCGCCGCGCGCCGGCCGACTGGGGCATCGGACGCGCGCTTGCCGCCCCGGACGGGCGGCCGCTAGCTTTCCGCCCCGCGGCGGGGGCGCCCCGTCCGCGGCCGGCGGCGTGACGCCGGTCCCGATTTCGCCACCGCGGCGGGCTCGCCTCCGGCGTCGCCCGCCCGTCGTCTCTCCGCCCTCCGGTCCAATGGCGACCTATCGCTTCGCCCAAGTGCCCGCCGACGGCGCGCCCATCGAGTACTCGAACGGCGTCCTCTCCGTCCCGGCCCGCCCGATCGTCCCCTTCATTGAAGGCGACGGCACCGGCCCCGACATCTGGCGCGCGTCGGTCCGCGTGATGGACGCCGCCGTCGCCAAGGCCTACGGCGGCGAGCGCAAGATCGCGTGGATGGAGGTCTTCGCCGGCGAGAAGGCCGTCGCGACCACCGGCGAGTGGCTCCCCGAGGAGACCATCGAGGCGCTGCGCGAGTTCCGCGTCTCCATCAAGGGCCCGCTCAGCACCCCGGTCGGCGGCGGCATCCGCTCGCTCAACGTCGCGCTGCGCCAGATCCTCGACCTGTACGCCTGCATCCGCCCGGTGCGCTACTTCGAGGGCGTGGGCGCGCCGGTGAAGGAGCCGCAGAAGCTCGACATCGTCATCTTCCGCGAGAACACCGAGGACGTCTACTCGGGCATCGAGTTCAAGGCCGGCTCGCCGGAGGCGGACAAGCTCCGCACCGTGCTGCAGGAGCAGTTCGGCAAGACGGTGCGCGAGAGCTCGGGCATCGGCATCAAGCCGATGTCGGCGTTCGGCTCCAAGCGCCTCGTGAAGATGGCGATCGAGTACGCCCAGAAGACCAAGCGCAACAAGGTCACGCTGGTGCACAAGGGCAACATCATGAAGTTCACCGAGGGCGCGTTCCGCGACTGGGGCTACGAGGTCGCGCGCGACGAGTTCGGCGGGCAGGTGATCGACAAGGGCCCGTGGCAGCAGATCCCCGGCGGCCCGCAGATCACCGACGCGATCGCGGACGCGATGTTCCAGCAGCTGCTGCTGCGTCCCGACGAGTACTCGGTGATCGCGACGCCGAACCTCAACGGCGACTACCTGTCGGACGCCGCGGCGGCGCAGGTGGGCGGCCTCGGGATCGCGCCCGGCGGCAACATCGGCGACGGCCTCGCGGTGTTCGAGGCGACGCACGGCACGGCGCCCAAGTACGCGGGCCTCGACAAGGTGAACCCGGGCTCCGTGATCCTCTCGGGCGTGATGATGCTCGAGTACATGGGCTGGGACGAGGCCGCGAAGCTGATCGTGTCGGGCATGGAGAAGGCGATCGGCAAGAAGACGGTCACCTACGACCTCGCGCGCCAGATGCCGGGCGCCACCGAGGTCTCCTGCTCGGGCTTCGGCGACGCGATCATCGCCGCGATGCAGGCCTGACGCTTGCGGCGGAGCGGGCGGTCCCGGGGCTCCTCCCGGCGGCCGCCCGTTCCGCATTCCGTACGTCCCCGTACGTCTCTCCGATCCGATGCCACTCCAGTTCGCGCTCGCCACCGACGCGCCCCACGCGCTGTCGACGCCCCTGCTCGCCGTCGCCCTGGCCGCCGACGAGGCGCTGCCGGCCGCGCTCTCCGAGCTCGACGCGCGCCTCGGCGGCGCGATCGGCCGCACGCTGTCGCGCCGCGACTTCCGCGGCGGCCGCGACGAGACGCTGCACCTCGCCGGCGGCGAGCAGGGCGTCGAGCGCGTCCTTCTCGTCGGCATGGGCAAGGCGACCGACCGCCCCGCTGCGCTGCGCCGCGCGGGCGCCGTCGCGGCGCGCGCCGCCACCAAGCTGGGGACCGGCGCGCTGGCGTTCTACGCCGCCGACCTCGACGCGCGCGGCGTCGAGGAGGCGGCCGTCGGCATGGGCCTCGGCGCCTGGAGCTACGACGACCTGAAGGCGAAGCCGCCCGAGAAGGAGCGGCGCGCGCAGGTCTCGACGGTGACCGTCGTCGCCGACGCGGCCCACCAGTCCGGGATCGCGGCCGCCGAGGCGGTGACCGCCGGCTACGCGACCGCGCGCCGCCTGGCGATGATGCCCGGCAACGTCTGCACGCCCGACACGTTCGCGCAGGTCGGCCAGGAGATCGCCGACGCGCACGGCATGACGCTGACGGTCCTGGGCCGCGCGGAGCTGGAGGCCGAGGGGATGGGGTCGTTCCTGTCGGTCGCGCAGGGGACGCCGCAGGATCCCAAGCTCGTCGCGCTCGAGTACCGCAAGGGCGGCGACGCGAAGCCGATCGTGCTCGTGGGGAAGGGCCTCTGCTTCGACACGGGCGGCATCAACATCAAGCCCGGCGACGGCATGTGGAACATGAAGTTCGACATGTGCGGCGCGGCGGGCGTGCTGGGCGCGATGGAGGGCATCGCGCGCCTCGGCCTCGCGGTCAACGTCGTCGGCGTCATCGGCTCGACGACGAACATGCCCTCGGGCACCGCGATGAAGCCGGGCGACGTGGTGCGCGCGATGTCGGGCAAGACGATCGAGAACCACAACACCGACGCCGAGGGGCGCCTGGTGCTGTGCGACCTGCTGCACTACGTGAAGAAGTTCGAGCCCGCGGCCGTCATCGACGCCGCGACGCTCACGGGCGCGATCGTGATCGCGCTCGGCAACTCCACCGTGGGCGTGTTCGGCAGCGACGACGCGCTGACGCAGGAGGTGCTGGCCGCCGGCCGCCGGGCGTCGGAGCGCGGCTGGGAGCTGCCGATGTTCGACGACTACAAGGAGCAGCTCAAGAGCGACGTCGCGGACCTCAAGAACGTCGGCGGGCGCGCGGCGGGCTCCATCACGGCCGCCTGGTTCCTGCGCGAGTTCGTCGAGGACGCGTATCCGTGGGTGCACCTCGACGTCGCCGGCACCGCGTACTCCGAGACGGACCTCGGCTGGCTGCCGAAGGGGCCGACCGGCACGCCGACCGGCACGTTCATCGAGTTCGTGCGGGGGAGGGCGAGCTGAGTCGCCGCTGGTGGCGCGGCCGCGGCCTCCTCGCCGCGGCCGCCGTGTTCCTGATCGGCGCCGGGGTCGCCCGCACGGCCGGCGCGCAGCAGCCGGTCCCGCCGCCGCCGCGTCCGCCCGCCGACACGCTCAGGCGGGACACGGTGAAGGTGGCCGTTCCCGTGCCGCCGCGCGATTCGGCGGCGAAGGCGCGCTCGGACTCGATCCGCGGCATGCCCGACTCGCTGGCGACGCGCCGCGCGCGCGCGGACAGCATCCAGCCGCCGCTCGCGCAGGCCGAGCTGCCCACCACGATCGGCGTCGGGCAGCCGTATCGCTGGACGCGCGACTCGCTCTTCCGCACGGGGAGCCTGACCGCGCTGGACCTCCTGGACCGCGTGCCCGAGCTGACGGGCTTCCGCACCGGCTGGCTCGCGTCGCTGCAGACGGCGGCGGTGCTCGGCGACTTCCGCCGGCTGCGCGTGTTCCGCGACGGCGTCGAGCTGGACGCGGTCGATCCGCGCATGGGCGGCGTCCTCGAGCTGCACGACGCGCAGCTCTGGCAGCTGGAGGAGGTCGTGATCGAGCGGGCGGCCGCGGAGGTGCGGCTGCACATGCGCACGTGGAGCGTGCGCAGCACCACGCCCGCGACGCGCGTGGACATCGGCACCGGCGACGACGACACGAACCTGTACCGCGGCTTCTTCGGCCGGCGCTTCGGCAACGGCGGCGCGCTGCAAATCGGCGCGCAGAACTTCGGCTCGGGCGCGCGCAACCGGCGCACCGGCGGCGGCGGCGACGGGCTGTCCGCGTTCGCGCGCGTGGGCTGGGCGCGCGGGCGCCTGTCGGTCGACGCGTACCTGTCGCGGCTGGACCGGCAGCGCAACCCGACGTTCCCCTTCAACGAGGCGGACACGATCCTCGTGCGCGCCGAGTCGCGCCGCGACGAGGGCTTCCTGCGCATCGGCCTCGGCACGCCGGACGCCGGACCGTGGGTGCAGGCCGTCGCGAACGTCATGCGCTTCCGGCTCGACGGGACGGGCTACGTGATGGGCGTCGACACGACGAAGGACGCGGGCGGCGTCGTCACGCGCGTCGACTCGCTGTTCGCACCGGACAGCGGCGCCTCGCGCACGCAGTACCTGCTGACGGGCGGGTTCACGCGCTGGGGCGTGCGCCTCTCGGCCGCCGATCGCTGGCGCGTGTACGCGGGCCGCAACTGGCACGCGCCGGCCGTGCGCGCGTCGTTCGACCGCTCGTGGCTCTCGGTCGCAGCGTTCGGCGAGCACAGCGCGCCCGACTCGACGCTCCGCCTGGACGTGAACGGCCGCCTGCAGCCGCTGCCCTGGCTGGCGGTGTTCGGCGCCGTCAGCCGCACGACCGAGGAGCTCACCGCCGGCGACGCGACGCGCTCCGTCGCGCGCGGCGAGGTGGGCGTGCGCCTCGGGCGGCTCTGGCTCACCGGCGGCCGCGTGATCCGCAGCGGCGGCGAGGTCTTCCCGCCGCGCGGGCTGGGCCGGTACGTCCGGGACACGAACCTGGTCTACATCGAGAACCCGCTCCCGCTCAGGACCGTGGCCGAGGCGCGGGCGAACGGCACCGTGGCGACGGCGCGCGGCCGCATCTACAAGGACATCGTCCTCGACGTCCACGGCACCGCCTGGGACGCGGGCGGGGCCTACCGGCCGCAGTACCAGACGCGCGCCGAGGTGCGGCTGGAGACCAACTGGCTGCGCCGCTTCCCGACCGGGAACTTCGGGCTCGTACTGGCCATCACGGACGAGTACCGCAGCCGCACGCTCTTCCCGGTACGCTCCGACTCGACCGAGAGCGGGATGGCCGAGGTGTACACGGGGGCCTCGAACACCCTCGGCGCGCTGCTCGAGATCCGGATCCAGCAGGCGACGGTGAGCTACCAGATCCGGAACGCGCTGAACCGCGAGTACGTGCGGGTGCGGGGCATCCGGATGCCCCGGCCGATCAGCTTCTACGGCGTGCGCTGGTACTTCTTCAACTGACCCCGCGCGCCGCGCGGGCCTCCGGCGGGCTCCTCGGTTGACCAGGTCGTTGCGCCCCAATAGCTTGCGCGGTTCATCATGATTCGCAGCATGACTGGGTTCGGGACCGCCGACGGGCGCGTGGGAGCCGCGCGCGTCACCGTGGAGGTCCGGACCGTCAACCACCGCTTCTTCAGCCCGAGCCTCAAGCTCCCGGCGCCCCTGGCGCGCTGGGAGTCGGAGGTGCGCGAGGCGCTGCGCCAGCGCGTCGCCCGCGGGCACGTGACGCTGATGGCGCGGCACGAGCGCGACGTCTCGGAGGCGCGCGGCGGGCTGGCGGTCGACGAGGCGCGCTTCGCCGGCTACGTCGCGCAGCTGCGCGCGCTGGCCGAGCGCCACGGGATCGCGGACACGCTCGACGTGGCGACGGTGCTCCGGCTGCCGGACGTCATCACGACCGACGCGACGCCGGAGCCCGAGGGCACGGCCGAGGAGCTGCTGGCGATCGTCGACCGCGCGGGCGCGGCGCTGACCGCGATGCGCGAGGACGAGGGACGCCGGCTGGCCGAGGTGCTCCGCGAGCGCATCGCCATCGTGGAGGCGGCGCTGGCGCGCATCGGCGTCCGCGCGCCCGAGCGACTGCTCGAGCAGCGCGACCGGCTGCGCACCGCGGTGCAGGAGCTGGTGGAGAACGTGAAGGTCGACGACCAGCGGCTGGCGCAGGAGATCGCGATCCTCGCCGACCGCCTGGACGTGCACGAGGAGCTGGACCGCTTCCGCTCGCACATCACGGCGTTCCGGGCCGCGCTGTCGGACGCGGGCGCCGACCAGGTGGGCAAGCGGCTCGGCTTCCTGCTGCAGGAGATGCTGCGCGAGGCCAACACGACGGGCAGCAAGGCGAACGACGCGGCCATGCTGCACGACGTGGTGCTCGTGAAGGAGGAGCTGGAGCGCATCCGCGAGCAGGTCGAGAACGTCGAGTGATCCCCCCGCACCGCGCGTCGTGATCCACTTTCCCGTCATCCTCTCCGCGCCCTCGGGCGGCGGCAAGACGACCATCGCCCGTCGGCTGCTGGCGACGCGCCGGGACCTCGGCTACTCGGTCTCGTGCACGACGCGCACGCCGCGCGCGGGCGAGGTGGACGGCCGCGACTACCACTTCCTGTCGCTCGACGAGTTCGAGGCGCGGCGGGCGGCGGGCGAGTTCGCGGAGTGGGCGCGCGTGCACGGCAACATGTACGGCACGCTGAAGAGCGAGGTGCAGCGCGTCCTCGACGGCGGCCAGCACGTCATCATGGACATCGACGTGCAGGGCGCGAAGGCGTTCCACGAGGCGTTCCCCAGCTCGGTGCTCGTGTTCGTCCTGCCGCCGTCGGCGGACGTGCTGCGCGACCGGCTGGCCGCGCGCTCGACCGAGGGGCCCGAGATCCTCGCGCTGCGGCTGCGCAACGCGCGCGACGAGCTGCGCGCGATCGCCGACTACCACTACGTCGTGGTGAACGAGGACCTCGACCGCGCGGTCGCGCAGGTCGCCGCGATCATCGACGCGGAGAGCGCGCGGCGCGAGCGGCTGCGCGCGCTGGAGGAGCAGGTCGCCGACCTGATCGCCGAGATCGAGCGCGGGCTGGACGGCGTCCACGCCGCCGCGCGCTGAGTACGGACTTTCTTCAACCGAGAGGCAATCGCATGCAGGTCTTCACGCCGAACGAGATCGCCAAGCACTCCGCCAACAAGTACCTCGCGGTGCTCGTGGCCGCCAAGTACGCGCGCGTCCTGAACGAGTTCCCGCGCGTCCCGGGCCGCACGGGCGAGAAGAAGCTGACGACGCGCGCGCTCGAGGAGCTGTCGGGCGGCAACATCGACTACCAGGTCGTGCCGCGTCGCCGCGCCGGCGAGCCGTAAGCCGACCACACCGGCGTCCGCCGCCATGCGTCCGTTCGACGGCCGCCGGGTCCTCCTCGGCATCACCGGCGGCATCGCCAGCTACAAGGCGGCGTGGCTGGCGCGCCTGCTCCAGCAGGCGGGCGCCGAGGTGGACGTGGTGATGACGCGCGCCGCGACCGAGTTCGTCGGCGCGGTGACGCTGGAGGCGCTGACCGGCCGGCCCGTGCACACGGCGCTCATCGCCGCGGGGCACGCGCTCGACCACATCCGGATCGCGCGCGCGGCGGACGTGGTCGTCGTCGCGCCGGCGACCGCGGACTTCCTCGCGCGCGCGGTGCACGGGCCGGCGGACGACCTGCGGTCCGCGTGCCTGCTCGCGACGACGGCGCCCGTGCTCCTCGTGCCGGCGATGAACGACCGGATGTGGGCGCACCCGCAGGTGCAGCGCAACACCGCGCACGCGCGCGAGATCGGCTACCACGTGCTCGATCCGGACGACGGCGCGCTCGCGGTGGGCGAGGGGAGCGGCCCGGGGCGCATGCCGGAGCCCGAGACGATCCTCGCGCACGTCGGCCGGCTGCTCGAGGCGGAGGGCTCGCTCGCGGGACGCACCGTCCTCGTCACCGCGGGCCCCACGCGCGAGGCGATCGATCCCGTGCGCTACGTGACGAACCACAGCAGCGGGCGCATGGGCGTCGCGCTCGCGGCCGCCGCGTGGCGGCGCGGAGCGCAGGTGACGCTCGTCGCGGGCCCGCTGCAGGTGCCCGTGCCCGCCGGCGTGCGCGTCGTGCCGGTCGAGAGCACGCAGCAGATGCACGATGCCGTCGCGGCCGAGCTGCCCGAGGCCGATGCGCTCGTGATGGCCGCCGCGCCGTCCGACTTCCGCCCGGCGAACGTCGCGTCGCAGAAGATCAAGCGCGGCGCGGGCGCGATGACGATCGAGCTGACGCCGAACGACGACATCCTCGCCGGCACGCGCGCGCGGCGGCGCGACGGCGCGGTGATCGTCGGCTTCGCGCTCGAGACGACGGACCTCGAGGCCAACGCGCGCAGGAAGCTCGCGTCCAAGGGCCTCGACCTGATCGTGCTGAACGACGCGACCGAGCCGGGCGCCGGCTTCGGCGTCGACACCAACCGCGTCACCTTCCTCACGTCCGACGGCGCCGTCGAGCCGCAGGCGCTGCTGCCGAAGGGCGAGGTCGCCGACGCGATCCTCGACCGCGTCGCCGCGCTGCTCGCGGCGCGCGCCGTGCGCTGAGCCGGGCCTCCCGGCCGCAGGAGAAGAGCCTCGATGGACGCACGCGAGCGGCTGCGCCGCTATCTGGAGCAGCGGCGCGAGCTCGGCGAGTCCGAGCTGGTGCTCGACGGCATGAGCATCGACGAGGTGCTCGGCGTCGTGGGCGCGCTGCGGCAGCCCGGCGCGCCGATCGCGAAGCCGGCGGCGCCGATGCGCCCGCTGGGCGGCGACCGTCCGCCCGCGACGGCAGGCGACGAGGACGCGGCCGCCCCTGCCGACCACCCGCGCCTGCGCGGCGAGGGCGAGCCCGGCGTGCAGCAGCTGCCGCCGCGTCCCGCCGTCCAGCCGGAGATGGAGGAGCGCGGCGGGCTGGCGCGCGAGATCACCGTCGAGGGGGCGGAGACGGGCGACTGGCGCGCCGCGCTGCGCGCCGCGGGGCTCGGAAGCACCGCGCCGACCGCCCCCGGAGCGCCCACGCCGGCGGACGTTCCGCCCGCCGCGGAGCCGGCGCCCATCCGTCCCGGCGCACCGCCCGCCGTGGAGGCGGGCCGACTGGTCACGGGCAGCCTCTTCCCGGGGACCGACGTGCCGATCGGCATCGTCGCCGGCGCGGAGCTGGGGCTCATCGGTGGCGAGTTCGACCATCTGCGCGACCTCGACGAGATCGCCCGGACGGTCCAGCAGTGCACGCGCTGCCCGCTGTACAGGACGGCGACCAACGCCGTGCCCGGCGAGGGTAACCCCAACGCGGACTTCGTCGTCGTGGGAGAGGCGCCCGGCGCCGACGAGGACGCCTCGGGACGCCCGTTCGTCGGCGCCTCGGGACAGCTTCTTACCAAGATCCTGGGCGCGATTAACTTGGCCCGGGAGGACGTCTTCATCTGCAACGTGGTGAAGCACCGTCCGCCGGGAAACCGGAACCCCACCCCCGACGAGGTCGAGGCCTGCAGTCCCTACCTCGCCCGTCAACTCGAGCTGGTGCGCCCGAAGGTCATCCTCACCGTGGGGAACTTCGCCGCGCAGACGCTCCTCGGCACGAAGCTCGGCATCGGCAAGCTGCGCGAGCAGGTGCACCTCTATCGCGGGGTGCCGCTGATCGCGACCTACCACCCCGCCGCGCTCCTGCGCAACGAAGCCTGGAAGCGTCCCACCTGGAAAGATGTCCAGCTCGCCCGTCGAATTCTCGATCGCCCCGCCGCCGCGGGTTGACCCGTATCGCGACCGCCGTCCCCCCTACACGGAGGAGGCGGAGCAGGCGGTGCTGGGCGCCATGCTGCTCGACCAGGACGCGATCCTGCGCGCCGGCGAGCACGTCGACGACACGATGTTCTACCGCGAGGGCCATCGGCGGATCTTCCGCGCGATGCTCTCGATCTCCGAGCGCGGCGCGGTCGTCGACCCGCTGACGCTGAGCGACGAGCTGGCGCGCCGCGGCGAGCTGGAGGCGAGCGGCGGCAAGGACTACATCGCGTTCCTCGTGGACGCGGTGCCGACCGCCGCGAACGTCGAGTACCACGCGAAGATCGTCCGCGAGAAGGCGCTCCTGCGCCGCCTCATCGAGATCTCGACCGGCATCGTCACCGAGGCATTCGACGGCCGCCGCCTGGCCACCGAGCTGCTCGACGAGGCCGAGGCGAAGATCTTCCAGATCGGCGAGCAGCAGAACTCCGGGAACTTCACCCGGATCAAGGAGCTGCTCTGGCCCGCGATGGAGAAGATCGAGGCGCAGAGCAAGGCGGGGAACGCCGTCACGGGCGTCGCCACCGGCTTCCGCGACCTCGACGAGATGACGTCGGGCTTCCAGCCGTCGGACCTCGTGATCGTCGCCGCGCGCCCCTCGATGGGAAAGACGGCCTTCACGCTGAACATCGCGCAGCACGTGGCGATCACCGAGCAGAAGAGCGTCGCGTTCTTCTCGCTCGAGATGAGCAAGGACTCGCTCGTGCAGCGCATGCTCACGTCCGAGGCGCGCATCGACGCGCAGACGCTCCGCAAGGGCCGCCTGCGCGACGACGACTATCCGCGCCTCGCGCGCGCCGCGGGCATCCTCTCGCACGCGCCCGTCTTCATCGACGACACGCCGGGCATCTCGGTGCTCGAGATGCGCTCCAAGGCGCGGCGCCTGAAGTCGGACCACGGGCTCGATCTCATCATCGTCGACTACCTGCAGCTGATGACCGGCCCGTCGGCCGAGAACCGCCAGCAGGAGGTGTCGCAGATCTCGCGCGGGCTCAAGGCGCTGGCGAAGGAGCTGAGCGTCCCCGTGGTCGCGCTGTCGCAGCTCTCGCGCGCGGTGGACAGCCGCGCCGGCGCCGAGAAGGGGCGCCCCGTGCTCTCCGACCTCCGCGAGTCGGGCGCCATCGAGCAGGACGCCGACCTGATCATGTTCCTCTTCCGCGAGGAGGTCTACGCGGAACGCGAGAACGGCGTGCTCAAGGACCCGAGCGTCGAGGGCAAGGCCGAGGTGATCATCGGCAAGCAGCGTAACGGCCCGATCGGCAGCGTGCCGCTCTTCTTCCACAAGCAGTACACGCGCTTCGAGGGCGTGGCGCGGCAGCAGTACCACGGCGAGTAGCCGCGCGCTGCGACCGTTCGACGACGCGGGGCCGGCGCGGTGCGCCGGCCCTTCGTGCGTCCGGCGGGTAGCACGCGGCGCCCATTTCGGTGTATGATCGGGCCATGGCCAAGTCCAAGTCCGTCTACCGCTGCACCCAGTGCGGCGCCGAGTACTCCAAGTGGCAGGGGCGCTGCGACACCTGCGGGGAGTGGAACTCGCTCGTCGAGGAGGTCGCCGCGCCCAAGGTCGCCGCCAAGGGCGCAGGCTCCGCGCGGCGCATGGGCGGCAGCGCGTCGCTGGGCGAGGGCGGGAGCGTGGCCGTGGCGCCGCGGCTGCGCGACGTCTCGGGCTCCGAGCGCGAGCGCTGGACCACGGGCCTCGACGAGTTCGACTTCGTCCTCGGCGGCGGCATCGTGCCGGGGTCGATGGTGCTCGTCGGCGGCGAGCCGGGCATCGGGAAGTCGACGCTGCTGCTCCAGATCGCGGCGCGGCTCCAGCACACGGGGCGCAACACGCTCTACGTCTCGGGCGAGGAGTCGCCGCTGCAGGTGAAGCTGCGCGCGGACCGGCTGGACGAGCCGGCGGGCGACGTGGCGCTCCTGAGCGAGACGCTGCTGGAGACGATGATCGCCACGGGGACGGCGTCCGCGCCCGACCTGATGATCGTCGATTCCATCCAGACGGTGTTCACGCAGGACCTCGAGGGCGCGCCCGGAAACGTCGGCCAGGTGCGCGAATGCGCCGCGCGCCTCATGCGCTTCGCGAAGGAGACGGGGACCGCGACCTTCGTCGTCGGCCACGTCACCAAGGGCGGCGGCATCGCGGGCCCCAAGACGCTGGAGCACATCGTCGACACGGTGCTCTACTTCGAGGGGGAGAGCACGCTCGACCACCGCATCCTGCGCGCGACCAAGAACCGCTTCGGCTCGGTCGACGAGATCGGCGTCTTCCGCATGACGCAGGGCGGGCTGCTCGCGGTCGAGAACCCGTCGGAGCTGTTCATGGGCGACCGCCACGACGCGGCCTCCGGCAGCGCGGTGACGGCGCTGCTCGAAGGCACGCGGCCGGTGCTGGTCGAGATCCAGGCGCTCGCGGCGAAGGCGGGCTACGGCACGCCGCAGCGCGTCGCGACGGGCTACGACGGGCGGCGCCTGGCGCTGCTGCTGGCGGTGCTCGACAAGCGCGCGGGGCTCAACTTCTCGCAGCTCGACGTCTTCCTGAACGTCGTCGGCGGGATGCGGCTGCAGGAGCCGGCGGGCGACCTCGCGGTCGCGGCGGCGCTGGCGTCGAGCCTCTACGACCGCGCCCTTCCGCGCGAGGCCGCATTCCTGGGCGAGGTCGGGCTGGGCGGCGAGATCCGCCCCGTGTCGCAGACCGAGCGCCGGCTGGCCGAGGCGGCGAAGATGGGGATGACGGTGGCGTACGTCGCGGAGCGCGGGGTGCCCAAGCGGCCGCCCGCGGGGATCCGGGCGGTCGGCGTGCGGACCGTCCGCGAGCTCTTCGAGCGCGTCTTCGCGTGACGGCGCGCGT
>CBHYLO010000066.1:0-12468 GCA_966128675.1 uncultured bacterium
ACGCCTGACCGTACCCTCACGCCGCACGTCGTGTCCGAACCGCCGATGACCTTCGAGACCACGCTCGCCCGCCTGCAGGAGATCGTGGACGAGCTGGAGCACGACGAGCTCGAGCTCGACCGCGCGCTGCGGCTCTTCGAGGAGGGCGTCGCCAAGCTCCGCGACGCGTCGGCCGAGCTGGCGCGGGCCGAGGCGCAAGTGAAGCTGCTGGTGGAGAAGACCGACGGCTCGTTCGAGCTGCCCGCGCTGGACGCCTGAGCGATGACGACCGGGGTGGACGCGGTGCCGGACGCGGCGCTCGAGGAGGCCGCGCGCGGCTTCGGCGCGCAGCGGCGCCGCGTGGACGACGCGCTGCGCGCCTTCTGCGACCGCCACCTCGGCCCCCTCGAGCCCGTGGTCGCCGACGCGATCCGCTACTCGCTCCTCGGGGAGGGGAAGCGGCTGCGCCCGATCCTCGTGCTCGCGGCCTACGAGGCGGCCGGCGGCACGGGCGACGGCGCGGAGCTGGCCGCCGCCGTCGAGGTGGTGCACGCCTACTCGCTGGTGCACGACGACCTGCCGTGCATGGACGACGACGACATGCGGCGCGGCCGCCCGACCGTGCACCGCGTCTATGGCGTGGCCGCGGCGACGGCCGCCGGGCTGGCGATGGTGCCGCTGGCCGCGCGCTGCGCGCTCGACGCGTCGGTCGCGCTCGGGCTGCCCGACGACGCCTGCGGCGCGGTCGTGCGCGAGCTGATGCAGGCCTCGGGCGCCGGCGGCATGATCGGCGGCCAGCAGCTCGACCTGGAGGGGGAGGGCGAGGCGCTGTCGCTGGAGCGGCTGGAGCGGATCCACCGCGCCAAGACGGGCGCGCTGATCCGGGCCGCCGCGGTGCTCGGCGGCATCGCCGCCGGCGCGGGCGAGGAGCGGCTGGAGGCGCTGCGGCGCTACGGGTCGTCCGTCGGGCTCGCGTTCCAGATCGCCGACGACGTCCTCGACGTCACCGCGACGACCGACCAGCTGGGGAAGACGGCCGGCCGCGACCTGGAGCTGCAGAAGAGCACCTATCCCGCGCTCCTGGGCGTCGAGGGGGCCATGCGCCGCGCCGAGGCGCTCATCGACGAGGCGTGCGGCGCCCTGGCGGCCGTCGGGCTGCTGACGCCCGCCCTGGAGCACCTGGCCCGGTTCACGGTCGCCCGTCGGTCCTGAGGCCGGCCGGAGCGACCCGCGGGGCGCCGGCCGGGATCGGTCCTGCCGTCCCAGCCATTGATCAGTAGATTCCGTGTCGCGGCGCTGACCGAAGAGGGCCCGCAGCCGTGGCCCGCCGTCGCCCGTCCGCCTCATTCCATCGCATCGTCCATGAGCCTGCTCGCCCGCCTGAAGTCGACGTCCGACCTCAAGGCATTCTCCCGCGACGAGCTCCGCGCGCTCGCCGACGAGATGCGCGCGCGCCTGATCGACGTCTGCTCGCGCACGGGCGGCCACATCGGCGCCGGCCTGGGCGTCGTCGAGCTGACGGTCGCGCTGCACGCCGTCCTCGACACGCCGCGCGACCAGCTGGTGTGGGACGTCGGGCACCAGGGCTACCCGCACAAGCTGCTCACGGGCCGCGACGGCGGGATGGAGACGCTGCGGCAGGAGGAGGGGATCTCCGGCTTCCTCAAGCGCACGGAGAGCCCCTACGACGCCTTCGGCGCCGGCCACGCCGCGACGTCCATCTCGGCCGCCCTCGGCATGGCGGTGGGGCGCGACCTGCGCGGCGAGGACTTCAAGGTGGCCGCCATCATCGGCGACGGCGCGCTGTCGTGCGGGCTGGCGTACGAGGGGCTGAACAACGCCGGGCACTCGGAGCGCGACATCATCGTCGTGCTGAACGACAACGAGATGTCGATCGCGCCCAACGTCGGCGCGATGCACAAGTACCTGACGTCGGTCCAGCGCAACTCGCTCTACAATCGCCTGCGCTCGAAGATCGGCGAGGTCGCCGACGGCATGGGCGGGAAGACGGGCGTCGCCGGCACGCTGCTGCGGAAGTGGGAGGAGAGCGTCAAGGCGTTCCTCACGCCGGGCGTGCTGTTCGAGGAGCTCGGCTTCCGCTACTTCGGCCCGATCGACGGCCACGACGTCGACCAGCTGGTCGACACGTTCGCCGCGGTGCGCGAGCTGAAGGGGCCGCGCCTCGTGCACGTCATCACGCAGAAGGGGAAGGGCTTCCCGGCCGGCGAGAGCGTCGAGAAGTGGCACGCGCTGCCGCCGGGCCACGACCCGTCCACCGGCAAGCAGCTCAAGGCGTCCACCGCGAACCCGGCCTACACGGCCGTCTTCGGGAAGGGGCTGGCCGAGCTGGGCACGCTGGATCCCGACGTCGCGGTCATCACCGCCGCGATGCCGAGCGGCACCGGCACGGGCGCGTTCGCGAAGGCGCACCCGAAGCGCTTCTTCGACGTCGGCATCGCCGAAGGCCACGCGGTCACGTTCGCGGCCGGTCTCGCGACGCGCGGCGTGAAGCCCGTGGTCGCGATCTACTCGACGTTCCTGCAGCGCGGCTACGACAACGTCGTGCACGACGTCGCGCTGCAGCACCTGCCGGTCGTGTTCGCGATGGACCGCGCGGGCCTCGTCGGCGAGGACGGCGAGACGCACATGGGGCTGTACGACATCGCGTACATGCTCGCCGTGCCCGGCATGACGGTCACCGCCCCGAAGGACGGCACCGAGCTGCTGGCGCTGCTGCGCGCGGGCGTCGAGCAGAAGGACGGCCCGTTCTGCGTGCGCTACCCGCGCGACGTCGTGCCCGACGCGGTCCCCGACCTCGCGATGATCGAGGCGACGCCACACGCGACGTGGGAGGTGCTGCGCCGCGGGCGCGAGGTCGCGATCCTCGCCGTCGGCACGATGGTCGGCCCGTCGCTGGAGGCGGCGGAGACGCTGGCGGCCGAGGGGCTCGACGTGACGGTCGTGAACTGCCGCTACCTCAAGCCGTACGACGAGCTCACGCTCACGGCGCTGCTCGCCGACCACCGCTCGCTGCTGGTCGTGGAGGAGGGCACGGTGGTGAACGGCTTCGGCGCGTACATGGCGGCGATTGTCGAGCGCCGCGAGCCATCGGTGCGCGTGGTCGCGCACGGCGTGCCCGATCGCATCGTCTACGCGGCGCCGCGCAAGCGCCAGCTCGCGAACTGCGGGCTGGACGCCGCCGGGATCGCCGAGCGGGTGCGCGCGCTGCACGAGAGCGTGGCGGTGGGGGGCTTGGCGTGCAGCGCCCCCCGCGCCGCGCCACTCGCGTGACGGGGCCCACGACACCCCGGTCCCCGCGCTGATGCGCCTCGGCATCGTCGGCAACTCCGACTACGGCGGGCTGCCGGACGTCATGCAGCGCCTGCGCGCGCTCGTGCCGCAGCTCGGCCTGTCGCTCGCGCTCGAGCCGCCGCTGCTGCCGTTCCTCCACGACGCGGACGTCTTCGACGAGCACACCGAGGTGGACGCGGTGCTCAGCCTCGGCGGCGACGGGACGCTGCTGCGCGCCGCGCGCCTGCTCGACGACCGCGCCGCGCCGATCCTGGGCGTGAACCTGGGGCGGCTCGGGTTCCTCACCAGCTGCGACGCGGACGGGCTGGAGGAGGGCGTGCGCCGGCTGGTCACGCGCGACTACCACGCGGAGCCGCGCATGGCGCTGCGCGCCGCCGCGGTGGACGCGTCGGGACGCGTGCACGCGCGCTGGCGGTCGCTCAACGACGTCGTGCTGCACAAGGGCGGCTTCGCGCGCGTCGTGCGCTTCGCGGTCTGGGTCGACGGCGAGCCGATCGGCGCGTTCGCGGCGGACGGCGTCGTCGTCGCGACGCCGACGGGATCGACCGCGTACTCGCTGTCGGCGGGCGGGCCGATCGTCGTGCCGACCGTGGAGTCCATCGTGCTGACCGCCGTGTCGCCGCACACGCTCGCCATCCGCCCGCTCGTCCTGCCGCCGACGGCCGAGCTGCGCCTGATGGCCGACGACGGCCCCGAGGAGCTGCTCGTCACACTCGACGGGCAGCCCGGCACCACGCTCGGCGAGTCCGAGACGCTGGTGATCCACCGGGCGGCGACGCCGGTCCTCATCGTGCGGTTCGCCGACAGCAGCTTCTTCGCGCGCCTCCGCACGAAGATGGGGTGGGGCGGGCTGTCGGAGCGCGACGAGCGCTCGCGCGAGGACGCCGCCGCGGCGCTCATGCGCCCGACGCCGGCGAGCGTGCGCGCGGTGTCCGGGACGGGCGGCGCGAGCCCGACTGACGGGCTATCTTCGGGTAGGCCCTGAGGCCGCCTCGCGCGCGCCGACGACCGGCGCGCGGCACGGCGCGCCGCCACGCGTCGCCCGGGCACGGACGCACCGCCCGACCGACGTAGCTTCGCTTCCAGCCGCATGCTCACCGAGCTCCGGATCAAGAACTTCGCGATCATCGAGTCGCTGTCCGTCCCGTTCGCCCGCGGCTTTAACGTGCTGTCGGGCGAGACGGGGGCGGGCAAGTCGATCATCGTCGGCGCCCTCGGGCTCCTGCTGGGGGAGCGCGCGAGCACGGACCTGATCCGCACGGGCAGCGACCGCGCGTCGGTCGAGGGCGTGTTCGACGTCGTGGGCCGCGACGACGTCGCGCGCGCGCTCGACGAGCGCGGCATCGAGGTCGAGGAGCAGACGGTCGTCCTCAAGCGCGAGGTGGCGGCCGGCGGCCGGGCGCGCGCGTGGGTCAACGGCTCGCCGGTGACGGCGGGCGTGCTCGCGGAGATCGGCCGGCTGCTGGTGAACCTGCACGGCCAGCACGAGGCGCAGACGCTGCTCGACGCGGACTCGCAGCGGCGCATCCTCGACGCGTTCGGCGGCGCCACGGCGGACGCCGAGCGCGTGCGCGAGGCCGCCGGCGAGCTGGCGCGCGTGCGCGACGAGATGCGCGCGCTCGCGGCCCGGCGCGCGGAGGCGGAGCGGCGCGCCGACTACCTGCGGCACGTCGTGAAGGAGATCGAGGACGCGAAGCTGCAGGCCGGCGAGGACGAGCGCCTGGAGGAGGAGGCGCGGCGGCTGGAGCACGCGGACGAGCTGCGCACCCTGTCGGGCGGCGCGGCGGGCCTCCTGGAGAGCGGCGAGGACGGGGTGCTCCACCAGCTCGCGCAGCTGCACCGCACGCTCGCGAACCTGGAGCGCATCGACCCGGGGCTCGCGCGGCTGAACGAGCTGTACGACAACGCGTTCTACGCACTCGAGGAGCTGTCGCGCGAGCTCGTGGAGTACGAGCGCGCGGTCGAGCTGGATCCCGAGCGGCTCGCCGACGTGCAGCGCCGCCGCGACCTGATCTTCCGGCTGTGCAAGAAGTACGGGCCGGGCCTCGCGGAGGTCATCGAGACCGGCCGGCAGGCGCGCGAGGAGCTCGACCTCGTCGACTCCGCCGGCATCGACCTCAAGTCGCTGGAGGCGCGCGAGACGCAGGCGCGCGAACGGCTGCACGAGTCGGCGGCCGCGCTGTCGGCGCTGCGGCAGGCCGCGTCCGAGCGGCTGTCGGCGGCCGTCGAGGCGGTGTTCCCGGACCTCGGGATGGCCGACGGCCGCTTCCGGGCGGCGCTGACGCCGCGCGAGGAGCCCGGGCCGACGGGCGCCGAGGACGTCGAGTTCCGCGTCGCGCTCAACGTCGGCCACGACGCGCGGCCGCTCGCGCGCGTGGCCTCGGGCGGCGAGCTGTCGCGCGTCATGCTCGCGCTCAAGACGATCCTCGCGCGCCTCGACCGCGTGCCGACGCTCGTGTTCGACGAGGTCGACGCGGGGATCGGCGGACGCGTCGGGCTGATGGTCGGCGAGACGATGCGCCGGGTCGCCGAGCACCATCAGGTGTTCGCGATCTCGCACCTGCCGCAGCTCGCGGCGCGCGCGCACCATCACATCCAGGTGGCGAAGGGCGCCCGCGCCGGCGTGACGACGGCGGACGTCCGCGTCCTCGCCGGCGACGAACGCGTGCGCGAGGTCGCGCGCCTCCTCGGCGGCGACCCGGAGAGCGAGGTGAGTCGCGCGCACGCGCGCGAGCTGCTGGACGCGGCCGCCGGGGCCGCGCTGCGGACCGCGCCGGCGGCGAGCGAGCCCGCGTCGAACGGCGCCGCGCCGCGTCCAGCGCGGGAGAAGCGCGTCAGCGGACGCCGGTGACGTTCCGGGTGCGGTCGCCGAGCAGGCGGAAGTAGGCGCGCACCATCACCTGCTGCGCCGACGCGCGGAGCACCTGGCCGCCCTCGCCGCTCAGGGTCCGGCGGTACTGCCAGCTCACCTCGAGCGGCAGCGACGACTGGCCGCGCGTGTACGCCGCGAGCGTCGAGTAGGTGAGCCCCAGGCCGGCGCGCTGCTCGCGCGCCTCCGACTCCACGTCGAGCACCGACGCGTCGATCGTCACGGCGGGCTGGCCGCCCGTGGCCGGCAGCTCGATGGTGCCGCGGTTCTGGTCCGCCGCCTTCCGCCGCAGCTGGTAGTGGCCCCAGAGGCTGAAGAAGTCCGAGAGCGCGACGCGCGGGTTGAGCTCGAGCTGCAGCTCGCGGCCGAGCGTGCGCTCGATCTGCGCCTCGCGGGACACGGGGACGAACAGCTCGTCCGGCGTCGCGGGGATGCGGACGACCGGCTGGTCGGCGCGCGGCTGCACGACGCGCACGATCGCGGACGCCCACACGCGCCGGCCGAACACGACGTCGGTCGCGGAGCGCACGAGGAACGCGTCCACGCCCGTGCCGGTCGGGATGTCGTACCAGTACTTCGGGAAGTCGCCGCTGCCGGCACCGACG
This sequence comes from uncultured bacterium, assembly GCA_966128675.1. Classification (GTDB taxonomy): domain Bacteria; phylum Gemmatimonadota; class Gemmatimonadetes; order Gemmatimonadales; family Gemmatimonadaceae; genus Roseisolibacter. The sequence goes on from CBHYLO010000066.1 coordinate 6,766, forward strand.
CGGTAGCCCGCCGTCAGCGAGCTGCGGAGCTGCAGGCCGCGCGGGGCGAGGCGCGCCTGCTCGTCGCCGTGGAAGGTGTCGAGCCACTGCACGGTGCCGGCGAGCTCGATGTCGCCGCTGCCGCTGCGCACCAGCCCGCGCAGCGAGTCGCCCGCGATGCCGAACGCCTCGTCGGTGAGCAGCGTCTGCAGCCCCCCGAGGCCGAGCCGCGCGGTCGCGCCGGCGGGGGCCGTCGTCGCCGCGAGCGACGTGATCTGGTACGTCCCGAAGCGGCGCGCGAGGTCGGCGAGCTGCGCCTCGACGGCGCGCTGCGGCGCGGTGCCGGCGATCGGGACGAAGGGACGCCCCGAGCCGGACGTCCCGGTGCCGTAGACGTAGGCGATGCGCGACTGCACGGCCGCGGCCTGGCTGGCCAGCGCGTTGGCCGCCGCGGCCGAGAAGCCGGTGCAGCGCGGGTCCGTCGGATTCGCGGCCGCGCACGTCGTCACCAGCGCGCGCAGCGCCGTCGTCGCGGCGGTGAGCTGCTGCGCCACCAGCCCGTTGCGCTGGAGCGCCGCCGTCGCGCCCGTGCCGCCGAGCGCCGTCGCCGGGTTGAAGCCCAGCGTGCCCTCGGTGCCGGTCGGGTTGAAGACCGGGTTCAGCGACGAGCGCGTGCGCACGTACGGCAGCAGCGCCGACACCGTCAGCCGATCGAGCACTCCGTACTCGACGAGGAACGGGATCGTCTGCACGTCGATGCGCACGTCGCTGCGCAGCTGGCCGAGCGACGCGACGTAGCCGGACGTGCCCGTGAGCGCGCGCAGCGTGTCCTGCACCGGCTGCAGGAAGGTCGGCAGGAAGCCGACGCCGAGCGAGTCGAACGACGCGTCGGCGCCGATCGGCTCGCGCTGCCCGAGCACGCCGCCGCGGCCGCCGTAGCGCTCCGTCGCGGTCTCGAGGATGCCGCCGATCCGGATGCGCGCGCGGCCCCGCCGCAGGACCGTCGCGTCGTCGCCGCCGCCGAGCACCGCCTGGGCGGAGAGGGCGGCGGGCAGGGAGGCCAGGCACAGCGCGACGGCCGCCGCGCGCCCCGCCGACGGCAGCCGGAAGCCGCCGGTGCGCGGTCGCGCGCGGGTCGTCGTGAAGATTCGCAAGTCGTTGGGAGGCAACGAGAACCGCGCCTCGGAACCCGTCCGGGCGCGGAGCGGCTAGATTAGCGGCGCCGCCGGGCGCCGTCAACCAAACGGCCACGGCGCGTGTCGCGCTGCACTCCTCTGCTCATTCCGTTCCGCCCGCATGCGAGCCCCTCCGCAGATCCCCTGGCAGGTCACCGGCAACCACTGGCTCTCGCTTCCGTGCGTGCATCCCGCCGACGGGTCGCGGGCCGCCCTGGGCGTGCTGCACCGGGGATCGCGGGCGGCGGTGGAGTTCGCGGGCGACGCCGACTTCATGGCCGGCACGGGCGCGCCGCTGCTCAAGCCGACGCTGCGCGTGAACGGCGTCGTGCGCGAGCTGGCGGAGCAGGGCATCGCGTGGGAGCGCGCGGTGCAATGGCTGCCGACGTTCACGTGCACCGTGGGCTCGCTCGTGGTGCGCGGGACGATCTTCGCGCCGCACGGCCGCGACACGGACCTCTCGGGCGCGGTGTACACGATCGCCGTCGAGAACCGCGGCCCCGAGCCGGTGGACGTGGAGCTCGCGGTCGAGGGGACGCTGGGGCACCGGCAGCTGCGCGTGCGCTCGCCGCGCGCGTTCGACGACGCGCACCGCGCGAGCCGCGTGGGTGACCTCGTCGTCCTCGAGGGTGCCGCGCTCCCCGGCCTCGTCTCGTTCGCCCTCGGCGCCGACGGCGAGGCGAGCGTCGAGGTGGAGGAGGGCACGCGGCCGACGTTCGCGGTGCGCCGCGCGCTGCGCGTCGAGCGCGGGACGACGCGGCAGGCGGCGTTCTACCTGGCGGCCGGTCCGGAGCGCGACGGCGCCGAGGCGACCGTGGCCGCGATGCGCCGCCGCGGGTGGCGCGAGCTGCTGACGTCCACGCGCGAGGCGCTGCGCGCGCTGGAGCAGGTGACGGGCAGCGAGGCCGTCGACCGCCTCATCAACCGCAACCTGCTGTTCGCGTACTTCTACGGCTGCGGGCGCGCGCTGGACGACGCGCACTTCTACCTGATGCGCACGCGCGCGCCGTGGCACGACCGCGGGCTCACGGTGCGCGACTGGGAGGCGCTGACCTGGACGCTGCCCGCGATCCAGCTGGCGGACCCCGGGCTCGCGCGCGAGCTGCTGATCCGCGCGTGCGAGCTGCACGGCTACGCGCCGGGGCAGGGCGTGCACTACATGGACGGCACGCTGTTCGAGCCCGGGTTCTCGCTCGAGGGCGCGGCCGCGTACGCGCTCGCCGTCGACCGCTACCTGCGCGACACCGGCGACGACCAGATGGTCGAGGAGCCCGTCGTCGCGGACACGCTGTACCTCGCGCACGACGACATCGCCGCGCGGCAGGACGAGCGCATCCCGCTCTACAGCACCGAGGTGAGCGTGTCGGGCGCGCCGGTCGCGCACCCGTTCACGCTGCACGGGAACGCGGTCGTCGCGCAGGCGCTCGACGTCTTCCGCCGCACGCTCGACGAGGACACGGCGAAGGAGGTGCAGGAGCCCGACGCCGTGCGCGCCGCGCTGCAGAAGCACTTCGCGGCCGAGGCGGAGGGGAAGCCGACGCTGGCAGCGGCGATCGACCTCAAGGGGAACCGCGCGCTCGACGACGACCCGATCGGCACCGCGCTCTGGCTGCCGCTGTACGGGGCGGCCGACCGCTCCGACCAGACGTACAAGCGCACCGCCAAGCGGCTCGGCACCGTCCCGCGCGAGCTCGCGCAGCAGTGCGCCCGCCTGCTCGGTCCGGACGCGGCCCTCGTCCTGCAGTGGCTGCGGCGCGCGCCGCTGGACGACGGCGTGGCGGCCGAGCTGGTGGACGAGAAGGGGCGCGCGGTCGCGAACGGCGGCGACGCGGCGCTCTCCGGGCTGCTCGCCTACACGGCCTGGTACGCCGTGCAGGTCCTCAACGTCGACGCCTGAATCACGCCTGACCCCGCACTCGCAGACCGCATGACGACAGCGCCAACCGACGTCGCCGACGATCCCCGCACGGAGCACGCGCGCCGGCTGTTCGCCGAGGCGTTCGGCGGCGAGCCGGCGGTGATCGCCTCCGCGGCCGGGCGCGTGAACCTCATCGGCGAGCACACCGACTACAACGGCGGCGAGGTGCTGCCGATCGCGATCGACCGGCGGACGATCGTCGCGCTGCGGCCGAACCGCGGCCCCGAGTGGCGCGCGGTGAGCGCGAGCGAGCCGACGCGCGGACGCTTCGATCCCGCACCGCGCGAGCGCGCCGGCGCGTGGTGGGACTACCTCGCGGGCGTCGTGTCGGAGCTGGCGGGGGTCGGGGTCGCGCTGCCGACGTGCGACGTCGCGGTGTGGAGCGACGTCCCCGCCGGTGCAGGCCTCAGCTCCTCGGCCGCGCTGGAGGTCGCGTTCGCGCTCGCGGCGAGCGGGCTCGCGGGCGCGTCACGCGAGATGGAGCCGCTCGCGCTGCTGGCGCAGCGCGCGGAGGTCGGCTTCGTCGGCGTGAACTCCGGCATCATGGACCAGTTCGCGTCCGCGCTGGGGCGCGTGGACCACGCGGTGCACGTGTGGTGCGACACCGCGCGCTGGGAGCGGCTGCCGATGTCGGAGTCGGTGCTGATCTTCGACACGGCGGTGCCGCGGTCGCTGCGCTCGTCGGCGTTCAACACGCGGCGCGCGGAGTGCGACGCGGCGCTCGCGGCGCTGCGCGCGCTGCAGCCGGACCTGGCGCATCTCGCGGCGGCCACGCCCGCGCTGCTGGAGCGCGCCGCGCTCCCCGATCCGCTGGACCGGCGCGCGCGCCACGTGGTCGAGGAGACCGCGCGCGTCGGACGGACCGTGGCGCTGCTGCGCGACGGCGGCGCGCTGCCCGGCGACCTGCTGGTCGCGTCGCACGCGTCGCTGCGCGACCTGTATGAGTGCTCGTCGCCGGAGCTCGACTGGTTCGTCGAGCACGCGCTGCGCGAGGAGGGCGTGCGCGGGGCGCGGTTGACGGGCGCGGGGTGGGGCGGGTGCGCGATCGCGGTCGGCGCGCACGACGCGCTCGAGGCGGCGGCGGCGCGGCTCGCGCCGCGGTACGCGGACGCGTTCGGGCTGACGCCGCGCGCCTGGATCTCGCGGGCCGCCGCGGGGGCACGGGTCGACCTGGAGCCCGCGGCGGCCTGACGTGCGGCCCCGCTTGTCGCGTCCGGAGCGCCCCGCTATACTCCAGCGCACGACGCGGGAATAGCTCAGTTGGTAGAGCACAACCTTGCCAAGGTTGGGGTCGCGGGTTCGAGTCCCGTTTCCCGCTCTCGGTACGACGCAACGCGGGGGCGGCCAGTGGCCGCCCCCGCGTTTTCGTGCGTGCCGGTCGCGCGGGCGACCGGCGGATGAGCGTTCAGCCTTGCCTGGGTGGCGTAATCGGTAGCCGCGGCGAGCTTAAACCTCGCTGACCTTCGGTCGTCCGGGTTCGAGTCCCGGCCCAGGCATGCCTCGCGGCGGCCCATTCGGCGCCGCCGTTCAGAACGGCAGGTCGTCGTCGTGCGCGCCCGCGCCCAGCGGCGAGGCGTCGAGCCCCATCGCGCCGGAGTCCGCGGCGATCGCGGCCGGCTGCTCCGCGCTCCGCGCCCGCTTGCGGCGGGCCGGCGTCGCCGGCGCCTCCTCGGCCGCCGTCGGCGGTCCGTCCATCGGCTCGGACTCCGTGGCCGGCGCCGCGGCACGCGGCGGCCACACCACGCCGTCGCAGCTGCGGTCGCGGCACTTGAAGTCCGGCGCCTTCGGATTGCGCTTGGTCAGCCGGTTGTCCCACATGCGGCCACCGCACTTGGGGCAGGCCACCTGCTCGGGGTCGAGCGTCACCGCGACCGCGCTCGCCGGCATCGCGTCGAGCGACACCTCCGCCGTCTTGTCCGCCCGGTCCGCCCGGTCCGCCCGCGCCGCCTGGGCGGCCGCGCGCACCGGGCGGTCGGACGCCGGCTCCGCCACGCGCGTCACCGCACGGTCGGCCGCCCCGCGGCGCGCATGGCGACGCGCGTAGGCCTCCTGCGGATCCTCGACGGGCTTCGCGAAGCGGCCCTCCCCCTCAACCTGCACCCAGTTCGGGTCCATCGCGTACAGCTCGTGGCCGATGCCGAAGCGCACGGCCGCGCGCTTGAACGCGTCGGTCGCCGCGGCCTTGTAGTCGCGCCCCGTGCCGACGTCCTCGCGGATGACGCCGAGGATCTGCAGGCGCGCCTTGAAGGAGGCGTGCTGCACCACCTCGTCGTCCTCGCGCCCCGCCAGCGGCGGGAGGAGGTCGAGCGTGAGGTCCCACTCGCCGGGCACGACGGCGTCCAGCCGCTCGCGCACCGTGTTGGCGTCGACGTAGGCCACGAAGCGGGCGATCCACCGCCCGTCGCGCTCCACCGCCCGCCCGTCCTGCCGCCACGAGATGGCGCCCGCCGGGAGCGGGGCCGCCAGTGCGGACCAGAGGTCCGTCTTGTCCATCTGCGCTTCGTGTCTCGCGATCATCGCTGCCTGTCCTGCTCTCGTCCGTCCGGTTGTCGTGTCGTGGTCGGCGCTGCGAGGGCGTCGCGTGAGCGACTCGAGGGCGCGCCGTCAGCGCCAGTCAGGCGCGCGCCCGCA
>CBHYLO010000067.1:0-12209 GCA_966128675.1 uncultured bacterium
GGGGGGGGGGGGCCCCCCCGCGCCCCGCCACCGCACGACGAGAATCGCGAGGGAAGTCGAGCGCACGCGGCTACAGGGCCTCTTCATTGTGCTGCTCGGCCAGCTCCTTCGCGGTGATGAGCGCGCGGCGCAGCGACGGATACTTGGCCTTCTCGCGCTCCCACTTCTGCATCGCCGACCGCCGCTTGAAGAGGCCGAGGTAGTCGAGGAAGAGCTTCCCGTTCAGGTGGTCGAGCTCGTGCTGCATGCAGCGCGCGAGCAGGTCCACCGCCTCGACCTCGATGGGGCGGCCGTCGCGGTCCAGGCCGCGCATCACGACGCGCGACGGGCGGTCCACGTCGCCGTAGATCTCGGGGATCGAGAGGCACCCCTCCTCGCCGCGCGCGGAGCCCTCGGCGAGCACGATCTCGGGGTTCACGAGCACCAGCGGCTGGTCGTCCACGTCCGCGACGAAGAGCCGCTCGCGGCGCCCCACCTGCGGCGCGGCGAGGCCGATCCCCTTGGCGACGTACATGGTCTCGAACATGTCGTCGACCAGCCGGCGGAGCTCCGGCGTCATCTCGGCGACGGGCTCGGTCTCCTGGCGCAGGATGGGCGCGCCGAGGACGTGGATGTCGAGCACGGACTGGGGCGGGCGCGCATCAGGGCGTGGGCGCGGCGGCGCCGCGCGCGGCGCCCACCCGGACGATGCGGCCGCGCTCGACGACGAGGCGCGACTCGCCGGAGCGGATCGTGATCTGGTCCTCGGGCGTCGGCTGCCCGGCCGTCAGCTCCTTGATGTGCACGACCTCGCCGACGATGCCGCCGGCGGTCACGATCTCGTCGCCGCGCTTGAGCGCGCGGATCGTCTGGTCGTGCTGCTTCCGCTGGCGCTGCTGCGGGCGCCAGAGGATGAAGTAGAAGATCGCCGCGATCGCGACGTACATGAACAGCGTCCCGTAGATCGGGTTCGCTGCGGCCTGCAGGAGGAGGAGCGTCGGGTACATGGGACGGGCGGAGGTGAGGCGGGAAAGCTAACACCGGCTGCGGGCTGCGGGCTGCGGATCGGCCCGACCGGACGTCCGGCGCTCCCAGTTCGCCGTCCGGCGCGCCCAGGGGCGACTTCCGCGGGGCAGGAGGAAGTCGGCGGGCGCGCGGTGTCCGGGAGAGATCACCGCTCGCGAACGACACGCGAACGGCCGGCGCGCGCCGCGGCGTGTCAGACCTCGTAGGGGAGACGGGACCGGATCGGGTCACGCCCTCCACCGGTCCGGAGAAGCCGTTCTCCGCCGCACGCCTCACCGCCAGCTCGCAGGAGCCCCCATGCGCGCCTCGCCTCGCCCCCTGTTCTGGACCGCCGCCGTCGTCACCGCCCTCGCCCTGCCCGCCGGTGCGCGCGCCCAGCAGCCCCTCGCCCCGGTCCAGGTCTCCGCGCGCACGGCGGAGGCGGACCGGCTGGACGAGCGTGCCGTCGCGTTCGAGGAGACCGGCTCGCGCCGCAAGTGGGCCAAGGCCGCCGGCCTGCGCGAGAAGGCGGCGGGGCTGCGCACGCCGGACGACCCGCGCGCGTTCAAGAGCCTGCAGACCGCGGCCTACGTGCGGCACGCGCTGAAGCAGCGCCCCGCCGCGCTCTCGCTGATGCAGCGCGCGGCCGAGCAGGCGCTGGCGCGCGGCGACGTCTTCAACGCGGCGTCGGCGTACGCGGACGTGGCGGCGATCGCGCAGGAGCTGCGCGACACCGAGAGCGCGCGCGCGTCGGTCGAGAAGAGCGCGCTGCTGACCCGCTCGCCGCTGCTCAGCGCCCCCGACCGCGAGTGGCTGCAGCACCGGCTGGCGCAGGCGACGATGACGCTGCCGGTGGTCGCGAGCGCGCCGACGCAGCCGTGAACGACGCGGCGGGCTGCGGACGGCGGGCTGCGGATCCTGGCTCCGTGCCCTCGGCCGCCGGCGTCGCACCTCGCGGGCACCGACTACGCTTTTGACTGCGGATGCTCCGGATGAGACGGATGCTCCGGATCGCTCCGCGCGGCGGCGACGTCCCATGCGCCGGTGCGGAGCGATCCGTCTCATCCGTCCAGATCCGGAGCATCCGTAGTCCCCCCGAGTAGTTCGTGCGCGTGTCGTGCGACGCCGGCGGCCGAGGGCACGGAGCCGACCACGCAGGCGTCAGCGCTTGGGATGCGGCGTCACCGGCCGCGCGACCGCGCCGCGCGCGCGCTCGCCCGCCAGGTAGCGCGCCAGCCACTCCGTGCTCCACGCGTCGAAGGTGCCGTCGGCCAGCGTCGCGCGCGCCCGCTGCATCAGCGCCACCAGGAAGTGCACGTTGTGCAGGCTGAGCAGCCGCAGCCCGAGGATCTCGTCGGACGTGAAGAGGTGCCGCACGTAGGCGCGCGAGAAGCGCGTGCACACCGTGCAGTCGCACCCGTCGTCGAGCGGGCCGGGATCCTCGCGGTGGCGCGCGTTGCGGAGGTTGATGCGGCCGTCCTGCGTCAGCGCCGCGCCGTTGCGTCCCATGCGCGTCGGCGCCACGCAGTCGAACAGGTCGACGCCGCGGCGCACGCCCTCCACCAGGTCCTCCGGGTAGCCGACGCCCATCAGGTAGCGCGGCCGGTCGGTGGGGAGCACGTCGTCCACCACCTCGAGCATCGCGTACATGTCGGGCTTGGCCTCGCCCACCGAGAGCCCGCCGACGCCGAAGCCGCGCCACTCGCCCGCCGCCACGATCGCGCGCGCGCTCTCGCGCCGCAGCTCGGCGTGGATGCCGCCCTGCACGATCGGGAAGAGCGCCTGCTCCGGCGTCGGCGCGTCCGCGTCCTCGCGCAGCAGCCGCGCGAACTCGTCGCGGCAGCGCGCCAGCCAGCGCAGCGAGCGCTCCATCGCGTCGCGCGCCACCGGCACGTCGCTCTGCCCCGGCGGCACGTGGTCGAACTGCATGATGACGTCGGCGCCGAGGTTGCGCTCGATGCGCATCACGCTCTCGGGCGTGAAGCGGCGCGACGACCCGTCGATGTGGCTGCGGAAGTCCACGCCGTCCTCGTCGATCTTCCGCAGCCCCTCCAGCGAGAATACCTGGAAGCCGCCGGAGTCAGTGAGGATCGGCCCGTCCCACGCCATGAAGCGGTGCAGCCCGCCCATCTGCCGCACCAGCGCGTCGCCCGGGCGCAGGTGCAGGTGGTAGGCGTTGGCGAGGATCATCTGCGCCTCCATGGCGCGCAGGTCCTGCGGGTCCAGGCCCTTCACCGTGGCCAGCGTGCCGACCGCCATGAACGCGGGCGTCTGCACGGCGCCGTGCGGCGTGGTGAAGGTGCCGGCGCGGGCGCGCCCCTGCGTGTGCGTGATCCGGAGCTCGAAGGCCATGGGCGTCAGACGACCACCATCGCGTCGCCGTACGAGTAGAAGCGGTAGCCCTCGCGGACCGCCTCGGCGTAGGCGTGCATCGTCAGCTCGTGGCCCGCGAGCGCGGCGACGAGCATGAGCAGGGTGGAGCGCGGGAGGTGGAAGTTGGTGATCAGGTGGTCGACCGCGCGGAAGCGGTAGCCCGGACGGATGAACAGCGCGGTGTCGCGCGCCTCGGCGCGCACGCGCCCGTCGGGATCGGCCGCGCTCTCCAGCGTGCGCGCGGAGGTGGTGCCGACGGCCCACACGCGGCCGCCCGCGGCGCGCACGCGCTGCAGCGCGTCGGCCGCGTCGGCGGAGACCTCGTACCACTCCTCGTGCATCACGTGCGCGTCGGGGTCCTCGACCTCGACCGGCTTGAAGGTGCCGGCGCCCACATGGAGCGTGACGTCAACGCGCCGCACGCCGCGCGCGGCCAGCGCGTCGAGCAGCTCCGGCGTGAAGTGCAGCCCCGCCGTCGGCGCGGCGACCGAGCCGCTCTGCGCCGCGTACACGGTCTGGTAGCGCGCGGCGTCCTCGGGCGCGTCGGCGCGGTGGATGTAGGGCGGCAGCGGCACGTGCCCGTGGCGCTCGACCGCCGCCATCGGGTCGCCGTCGGCGTGCAGCCGCACGAGGCGCGTGCCGCGCTCGGTCACCGACAGGATCTCGACGGCCAGGTCGGGCGCGATCGTGACGCGGCGGCCGGGCTTCAGCTTCGCGCCGGGCTGCACCATCGCCTCGAAGTCCGCCGGTCCGTCCCCCGTCGCGCGCAGCAGCAGCACCTCGGCCGGCGCGCCGCTGTCGCGCACGCCGAGGAGCCGCGCGCGGAAGACGCGCGTGGTGTTGAGCACGAGTGCGTCGCCCGCGGGCACGAGCGCGGCCAGGTCGGCGAAGGTGCGGTGGGCGATCGTGCCGCTGGCGCGGTCGACGACCATCAGCCGGCTGGCGTCGCGGCGCGCCAGCGGCGTCTGCGCGACGAGGTGCTCGGGGAGGGCGAAGTCGTAGTCGGAGGTGCGGCTGCCGGGCATGGCGCGAAGGATAACCGGGCAGGGACCGCGGCCGGCGGGCCGGCCCCGACATTGCACTCCGCGGGGCGACTCCCGCCCCCATACGCCCCCATGAACGACGTCGCCGCCGCCGTCTACGCCGCCACCGCCGAGACCCGCGCCATGCCGCCCGAGGCGGTCCGCGCGCGCATCATCCAGCTCGCCTTCAGCGGCGACGCCGCGCGCTGGGAGCAGTTCGTCGCCACGCTGCGCCAGGCCATCCCGCCCGACGTCACGGTGGTGCTGCGGGGGAGCGCGGTGATCGGCTGCCGCTGGAGCGACGGCGCGCCCTTCGACGCCGACGGGCCGGGCACGAGCGACCTCGATCTGACGCTGGTCGGCGGCGACATGCTGAAGCTGTACGACGAGTTCCACATTCCCGGCCTGCACAGCGTCCCGATGGGCGAGGACCACCCGGACGCGGCGCCCGCGCTCCTGCCGCTGCGCCGCGCGCTCTGCGAGCTGGCGGGCCGCCCGGTGAACATCCAGGCGACGTCGGACTTCGTGCAGTACGCGCGCGAGATCGTGATGGACCAGCCGTACTACACGGTGCTCGAGAAGGTGGAGCAGGACGGGGAGGGCAAGGAGGGCGGGGAGGGCGCGGCCGATGCCGCGCGCGCGGCGGGGTGACGCTCCGCGTCCTCAGCTACAACATCAAGTACGGCGGCACGGGCCGCGAGGACGCACTCGCGGCGGTCATCCGCGCCGCCGATCCCGACGTGGTGATGCTGGAGGAGGCGAGCGATCCGGCGGTCGTGCGGCGGCTGGCGGAGGCGACCGGCCTGTCGGAGTGGGGCGCGCGCGTCGGGCACTCCACGGGCTACCTGAGCCGCCACGCGGTCACGTCGCACGCTTGGCACCACCCGCGCGGCTCGCGGCACGCCTTCCTCGAGGTGGAGCTGGGCGACGTGGGCTGCCGGCTGTTCGGGTTGCACCTCAACGCGTGGTTCTCGAAGTGGAGCGAGCAGCGGCGCACGCGCGAGATCCGCGCGCTGCTCGACGGCGTGAAGGCGCACCAGGACGGCTTCCACGCCATCGCTGGCGACTTCAACGCGCTGGCGCCGGGCGAGCGGCTGGAGGTGCGCGGCTTCCCGCGCTGGATCCGCGCGATGATCTGGCTCAGCGGCCGCGACATCGCGCGCGACACGATCCAGACGATGCTCGACGGCGGCTACGTGGACGCGTGGCGCTCGCTGCACGCGGGCGAGCCCGGATACTCGTTCCCGACGTGGGAGCCGCACGTGCGGCTCGACTATCTGTTCACGCCGGGCCGCTACCAGGCGCGGATCGGCCGCTGCGAGGTGTTCCTGTCGCCACCCGAGGCGCGCACGGCGAGCGATCACTTTCCGCTGCTCGTGGAGCTGGCGACCGAGTAGGGCTGCGGACTGCGGGCTGCGGATCCACGGCCGCTCGGGACGCCTCGGTGCGCCGGATCCTTCTGCCTCTTGGGGAGGATACGGATGCTCCGGATCGAGCGGATGCTGCGGATCGCTCCTCTCGGCGCATGGAGCGTCGCCGCCACGTGGGACGATCCGGAGGATCCGCCTCATCCGGAGCATCCGTATCCTCCCCAAAGGCAACAGCCGCAGGCATGAAAGTCTGAGAGGGTGTGATAACGACGGATGGCTCCGCGGCGCGCGACGTTGGTCGCCGCCATACGGAGCCATCAGACTTTCCATCAGATCCTTTCAGATCTTCATCCTTGCAATGCCGTTCGGGCCCGGCGCGTAGGCGCGTCAGCCTCCGAAGCGGTTCGGCTGCGCCTGTGCGCCACCCGCGGGCGGCTCGTAGCCGAAGTGCCGGTACGCCTGCGACGTCGCCATGCGGCCGCGCGGGGTGCGCTGCAGGAAGCCGTGCTGCACCAGGAACGGCTCGTACACCTCCTCGATCGTGCCGCCGTCCTCGCCCACCGCCGCGGCGATCGTCGAGATGCCCACCGGCCCGCCGTCGAACTTCTCGATGATGCAGCGCAGCACGCGCGCATCCATGTCGTCCAGCCCGAACTCGTCGACGTCCAGCCGGCGCAGCGCGAGGTCCGCGACCTCCTTCGAGATCTCGCCGCCCGCCTCGACCTCCGCGTAGTCGCGCACGCGGCGCAGCAGGCGGTTCGCGATGCGCGGCGTGCCGCGCGAGCGGCGCGCGATCTCCGCGGCGCCGCCGGCGTCGCACGGCACCTTCAGCACGTCCGCCGTGCGGCGCACGATCAGCTCGAGCGCGTCCTCGGGATAGTAGTTCAGCCGCTCCACGATCCCGAACCGCGCGCGCATCGGCGACGTCAGCATGCCGAAGCGCGTCGTCGCGCCCACCAGCGTGAAGCGCTCGATCGGCATCGTGATCGTCTGCGCCTTCGGGCCCTCGCTCAGGCGGATGTCGATCTTGTAGTCCTCCATCGCCGGATAGAGGAACTCCTCGATCACCGGACGCAGGCGGTGGATCTCGTCGATGAAGAGGATGTCCCCCTCGCGCATGTTCGTAAGCTTCCCCACCAGGTCGCCCGGCTTCTCGATCGCCGGCCCGCTCGTGGTGTGGATGTTCACGCTCAGCTCGCGCGCGATCAGCTCGGCCAGCGTCGTCTTGCCCAGCCCCGGCGGGCCGTGGAAGAGCGTGTGGTCGAGCGGCTCCTTGCGCGCGATGGCGGCGGCGATCGCGATCCGCAGGTTGCCCTTCACCTTCTCCTGGCCGATGAACTCCGCCAGGCGTTGCGGACGCAGCGAGAGCTCGACGACGCTCTCCTCGCTGATGATCTCGGGGGTGGTGATCTCGGCTCTGGCCATCATGGGGTGCACACTACCGGGCGGGTCGGGAACGTCCAAGCGATTGCGAGACCGGAATATACCCGAATAACGCCCGAAAGTCGCGGGCCCGCCCGGCCGCCCTCACACCGCCGCCCGGATCCCCGCCAGCCGCTCCGCCGCCGCCTGCAGCGTCTCCTCGCGCTTGCAGAAGGCGAAGCGCACCAGCCCGCGCCCGGCGCCGTCGCGCTTGCGGTAGAAGCTCGACCCCGGGACCGTCGCCACGCCGACGTCGGCGGCCAGCCAGCGCGCGAAGGCCACGTCGTCCGCCGCCTCGCGCACCGCGCCGTAGCCCGCCAGCACGTAGTACGCGCCCTCGGGCGCGGTGAACGTGAACCCCGCCTCCGCCAGCGCCCCGCACAGCAGGTCGCGCCGCGCGCGGTAGTCCATCGCGAGGTGGTTGAAGTAGTCGGCGTCGAACGCCATGCCCACCGCACCCGCGGCCTGCAGCGGCGCCGGCGCGCCGACCGTGAGGAAGTCGTGCACCTTCCGGATCGCGCCCGACGCCTCGGCCGGCGCGATCGCGTAGCCGAGCCGCCACCCCGTGCAGCTGAACGTCTTCGAGAGCCCGGAGATCGTCACCGTGCGCTCGGCCATCCCCGGCCACTGCGCGATCGGGTGGTGGTGCCCCGCGTAGACGATGTGCTCGTAGATCTCGTCGGTGAACACCCACGGCACGTCGTGCTCCACCACCAGGCGCGCGATCAGGTCGACCTCCTCGCGCGTGAACACCTTGCCCGTCGGGTTGTGCGGCGTGTTGAGCACCAGCGCCTTGGGCCGCCGCGCCAGCGCCGCGCGCAGCCGCTCCTCGTCGATGCGCCAGTCGGGCGCGACGAGCGGCACGAACACCGGCTTGGCGCCGGCCAGCACCGCGTCCGGGCCGTAATTCTCGTAGAACGGCTCGAACACCACCACCTCGTCGCCCGGGTCGACGAGCGCGAGGAAGACCGCGGCCATCGCCTCGGTCGCGCCGCAGGTCACCGTGACCTCGCGGTCCGGGTCCACCTCGATCCCGTACCACCGGCGGTACTTCTCGGCGATCGCCAGCCGCAGCGCGGGCGTGCCCCACGTGATCGCGTACTGGTTCACGTCGCCGTGGATCGCCGCGCAGGCCGCGTCCTTCATCGGCGCGGGCATCGGGAAGTCGGGGAAGCCCTGGGCCAGGTTGATCGCGCCGTGCTGCTGCGCGACGCGCGTCATCTCGCGGATGACGCTCTCCGTGAAGGTCGAGGCGCGGGAGGAGACCACGATCGGCGGGTGGAGGTCGGGACGGGCGCGCTCGCGACGCTCGCGGCGCACGGACGCGGCGAAATGAGCGGGCCGCGCACGGGGCGTCAAGGCGCCTGCGGCCGTGCCCGCTCAGCCGCGCCCCGCGGCGCCCCCGTCCGCCAGCACGTCGCCGAGCGCCGTGCGCGAGTTGACGCCGAGCTTGTGGAGGACGCGCTCCGTGTGGTGGCGGGCCGTGTGCTCGCTCAGCTCCAGCGCCTCGGCGATCTCCGCGTTCGAGCGGCGCTGGAGCAGGAGCACCGCGACCTCCGCCTCGCGGCCGGTGAGGCCGAAGCGCGCGCGCAGCTCCTCGGCGCTGGCGGGCGCGGGATCGTTGCGGCGCAGCGACACGAGCACGGAGGAGCCGCGCCCGTCGCCGTCGCTCACCACCACGCCGGCGCGCACGCGGTACGACGCCGTCGCCGTCCGCACGGCGCGCGTGGCCGCGCGCGGGGCGTCGGGCAGGCGCGGCTCGCTCGCCAGCGCGGCGCGCACCGCCTCGGACACCGCCCGCCGCAGCGCGCCGCGCTGCCCGTCGTCGAGCGCGGTGGCCATCGCGCGGTTGCGGTAGAGGAGCTCCCCGTCGCGGCCGTACAGCGCCTGCGGCTCGTCGGCGGCGTCGAGCAGCCCGGCGCGCGGATCGACGCGGGGCCCCGGCGCCTCGTTCGCGTCCCGCAGGTGCGCGAGCATCCCCGCGCGGAACGCCGGGCGCACGAGCCCGAGGAGCGCGAGCTGGCGCTCGCGGCGTGCCGGATTCCGCAGCGGCTGGTCGTGGAGGAGCGACGCCATCACGTGCGCGCGCGCGGCCCGCAGCTCGATCGCGAGGCCCACCGCGTCGTGCAGGCCGTTGGGCCGCGCGAAGTCGTTGTAGTACTCGCTCTGCCGCAGCTGCTCGGGCGTCCACAGCCGCTCGCGGCTCCACACCTCGAGGCCGAGCGCGCGCAGCCGGTGCCGGCCGAGGTCGAGCGCGCGGAAGCGGCGCTCGTACGCGCGGACCGCGCGCGGGTCCAGCGCATCGCCGTACGTGCGCGCGCCGTCGGCGGCCTCCACGGTCAGCGCCGCCATCGGCGCGCCCACGAGCGCGCGCAGCTGCCGCGCGAGGTCGGCATGCCAGGCGTCCGCGTCGCGCGGCGCGGGTGGCGACAGCAGGAGCGAGAGCACGTCGCCGAGTCGTGCGGTCTCGACCGGTGTCAGCGCGATGCGCACGCGGCACTCCGTGGAAGCGGTCCGTGGCGTCGACGGATCCGTGCGCGCATGCTGTCGAAATCGACAGTCATGTGCGAGTCGTCGCCATGACGACGTCGATCGCCAGGCACGACGCGCGGCGCACGTCGGATCCGACATCGCGTTCGCGCGATGCGGCGGTGAACGCATGTCGCGGGAACTCGACCCTAGATAGGACCGCCGGCCGAGCGAGGCAAGATGAGCGCATGCGACACGACGCGCATGGACCGGTGTGGCCCATGCGCGTCGTGTCGTCGTGATGCGCCGTCGCGCACGCGCGCGACGCCAACCCTCACCTGTCGTTCATCTCGTGCGGCGCGCCGCGGCGCGTTCAGCGCACGCGCAGCTCGGCGCGCAGCGGCGACAGCGTGAGCGGCCGGCCGTCGACCTGCGACACCGTCGGCGTGGCCTCGAGCACGTAGCGGCCCGCGGGCAGTGGCTGCGCGGCCGGGAAGCCGCTCGCCTCCGCGCGCCACGGGACGTTCATGGCGACCTCGCCGTTCGGGGCGAGCGTGCGCGTGGTGATGGCGGCGCCGCAGCCGCTGGCGTTGAGCGCGTCGCCGCCCGCGGCGGCGCGCAGCGCGAACGAGGCCGGCGCGGTGCAGGCGAGCGTCACCTGCATCGTGCGGCGCGAGCGGTTCACGAGGGCGAAGCGCACGCTGAACGCGCCGCCCGAGGGCACCGACGACGGCGACACCTTCAGCGTCGCCACCAGCCCGTCCTTCTCGACGCTCACCGCGCCGAGGTCGGCGCTGGGCGCCTCACGCGGGGCGCCGGGGCCGAGCGGTCCCGAGGGGGAGGCGGCGCCGCAGGCGCCGGCCGCGGCCAGGAGCGCCGCGAGTGGGACGAGCGAGCGGACCGCGAGGGGCGCGCGCGGCGCGCGGGACGGGCTCCGACGGATCGACGGCATGCAGCGACTTCTCCGGCACGGGTGCGACAGGTGGGCTGAGCGGCGCCCACACATCTGTCTATACGTGTCGGCGCCGCAAGGCGCCATCGCGATTTTCGGGCGCGCGCCGCGCGCCCGGTCGCCGGCGCTCCCGGCTAGCGCACCCGCAGCTCGGCCGAGACCGCGCGCAGCACGATCGGGCGGCCGTCGATCTCGGTGACGTTCGGCGTCGCCTCCACCACGTAGAGGCCGGGCGGGAGCGGCCGCGGCGGACGACCCGCCTGCGCCAGCGACGGCAGCTGCAGCACCAGCTCGGCCCCGGGCGGCACGACCTGGAGCGTCGCCGGCGGCTTGCAGGTGGAGGACTCCAGCGCCTCGCTGCCGGGCGCCGCCTCGGCGTGGCGGAGGCGGAAGATCGCCGGCGCGTCGCACGACTGCGTCATGCGCGCGGTGTCCGGGCTGTCGTTGCGGATCGAGAAGCGCACCACGAACTGCCCGCCGCCCGCCACGACGCTGGGCGTGACCTGGATCGTCGTGGACGTCGCCGCGACGAACGTGCGGCGGGGCGCCGCGCCGGGCGGCGGGACGCTCGGCGGTGCGACCGCGCTGTCGGCCGCGGGGCGCTCCCGGGTGGCCGGGTCGCCGGCGCAGGCGGCGGCGAGGAGCAGGAGGGGGACGACGCCGTTCCGCACGGTCATCGCGCGCCGATGCGTGCGAGGCTGGCGCGGATCAGCTCCGTCGCCGTCATCTTCTTGCCGCCCGCGTCGATCGCCGCCTTCACGGCCCGCTCCGCGTCGCCCGTCGTGTAGCCCAGCGAGACGAGGGCGCGGATCGCGTCGTCGGCCGACGCCCCCTCGGGGCGCGCGCCGGGCGTCGTGTCGACCTGCAGCTGGTCCAGCTTGTCCGCGAGGTCGAGGATCAGCTGCTCCGCCTTCTTGCGCCCCACGCGCGGCACGCCCTGCAGCGTCGCGAGGTCCTTCTCGCGGATGGCGCGCACCAGCCGCTCGGCCGTCAGCGTGGAGAGCATCCCGATGGCCAGCGCCGGGCCCACGCCCTTGGCCGCGAGCACCTTCTGGAAGACGCGGCGCTCGAACGCGGTGGCGAAGCCGAACAGCTGCCAGCCGTCCTCCTTCACCACGAGGTGCGTGTGCAGCGCCGCGTCCTCGCCGAGCTTGGGCAGCCCCTCGTAGGTGGAGAGGGGGATGAACAGCTCGTACCCGACGCCGCCCTTGGTCAGCAGCTCGATCCGGTCCAGCTCCTTGGCGACGATGCGGCCGGCGACGTGGGCGATCACGGCTGGACCTCGCGGACGAGCGGGCGGGGGCGGGGCGCTGGCGACACGGCGTTCGGGGCGGTCGGGAGGTGGGGGGCCATGCAGTACGTGAGCGCCGCCGCCACGCCGTCGGCGGCGTCGGAGGGCGTGGGCACGGCCTTCAGCCGGAGCAGGCGCGTCAGCATGAACTGCACCTGCTCCTTGGTGGCCGCGCCGGTGCCGACGACGGCCTTCTTGATCTCGGCCGGCGGGAACTCGTGGACCGTGAGGCCCGCCAGCTCGCCGGCCAGCAGGATCACGCCGCGCGCGTGGCCGAGGGTGATCGTGGTGCGGACGTTCTTCGCGTAGAAGATGCTCTCGACGGC
>CBHYLO010000068.1:0-12175 GCA_966128675.1 uncultured bacterium
TCGTTGAACGACGCCATGATCGTCGCCGCGCCGGCGCGGATGGCCGCCTCGAACGGCGGCAGCACGACGTCCCACAGCGTGCGATCGGTCAGCTCGACGGTGTTGTAGTCGCGCCCCGCCTCGGCGAACCCGTAGCCGGCGAAGTGCTTGGGCGTGGCGAGCAGCACGTCGGTCGGCGGCGGCGTCGCGCCGCCGAGCATCGCGGGCTCGCCCTGGAAGCCGCGCACCTGCGCCGCGGCCAGGACGCTGCCGAGGAACGGATCCTCGCCCGCGCCCTCGACGATGCGTCCCCAGCGCGGGTCGCGCGCGATGTCGACCATCGGCGCGAAGGTCCAGTGCACGCCCGCCGCCGACGCCTCCACGGCCGCGATGCGCGCCGCGCGCGCCGCGCCCGCCGAGTCGAACGTCGCCGCCATCCCGAGCGGCACCGGGAACACGGTGCGCCACCCGTGGATCACGTCGAACGCGAAGACGAGCGGGATCCTCAGCCGCGACTGCATCGCGAGCTCCTGCAGCCGCCGCGTGTCGCGCACCGAGTAGATGCTGAGGAACGAGCCGATGGCGCCGGCGCGCACCGCCGAATCGGCGGCCGGCGGCACCGCGGGCCCCGTCTGGCCGGACGCGCCGGGGAACATCGTGAGCTGGCCGAGCTTCTCCTCCGGCGTCATGAGCGCGAGGAGGGAGTCGGCGACGCGCTGCGCGCGGGGCGACGTCAGTCGGGCGGCCGTGGGCGACTGTGCGCGTGCGAGCGTCGATGCGGCCATGCACACCACGATCGTGAGCATCCCGAGCGCCGAGCGCCGAGCGCCGAGCGGACCGTCTCTTCCGGCGCTCGGCGCCCGGCGCTCGACGTGCCGCCGCGTCATGATCCGTCCCTCCCGGTCAGCACTTGCCATCGAGCCACCCTCCGGTGAATCCCGCCCGACACAGCCCGCGGATCACGTACGGATTCTTCCGCATCAGCCGCCACACCAGCTCCGAGCGCTGGTTCTCGAGCATCGCGAGGATCGGCCCCTGGTCGATGCCGAGGTAGTCGCCGTCGAACCACCCCTTGCCGGGCACGATGCGCCCGTGCTGCAGCCGCGGCCCTGGCTCGCGCAGCGTCGGGTTGAACGCGTCGAGGAAGCCGTACCGCTGGAACAGGTCGTCGCCGTAGCGGCGGCGCATGGCCAGCAGCGACGGGACCACCACCTCGGGCGCGAAGGCGATCGACCCGCCGGCGGCCGTGGGGACGATCGTGCCGTCGTCGCGGATCTCATCCTTCCCCGCGCCGCGCGCCCAGTACGTGTGGAAGCGGCGCGCGCGCCCGTCGATCGTGAGCGTCGAGTCGAGCGGGCCGTCGCTCGCGGTCAGCCCCCAGACGTCGGCGGAGTAGTCGCGCCACCCGTCCGGGTTGTCGATGGCGTACTGCCGCTGCGACAGCGTGGCGCGGCGCGAGTTCTCGTGGTAGTCGATGCCACGGTTCCGCATGTACGCGTCGCGGATGCCGCGGAAGTCGATCCAGACGTGCGAGTACTGGTGGCCGAACATCGGCGCGAACTGGATGAACTCCTGCCCGTGGAACGTGTCCCACTGGTACGTCGCCGCCCACCGCTCCCACGCGCCGTCGGGCAGCGGGTGCGTCGGGGAGCCGAGCGCCAGCACGTAGAGGAGCATCGCCTCCATGTAGCCGTGCCAGTTGGCGAGGATGAAGCCGTTCGCGTCTTGGTTGCGCGGCATCGTCTCGGGATGCCACCCCATGCTCACCAGCGGACGCCCCGCCTGCGCCCACGCCCAGTCCACGCGCCGGTAGATCGAGTCGGCGAGCGCGCGCACCTCCACGTCGCCCGCGTCGGCGCGGTCGAAGTACTCGCGGCAGGTCAGCGCGCCCGCCAGCAGCAGCGCGGTGTCGATGGTGGAGAGCTCGACCTGCCGGAAGCGCAGGCCGGTCTCCATGTCGAGGAAGTGGTAGAAGAAGCCCTGGTGCCCCGTCACGCCCGTCGACGCGGGCCCCTGCGGCGCGTCGCGGAAGAAGCGGAGCGTCGTCAGCACGCGGTCGCGCGCCTGCGCGCGCGTGATCCAGCCGCGCTCCACGCCCACCGGATACGCGGTGAGCGCGAAGCCGACCGCGGCGACCGAGGAGAACGACTTCGTCGGCCAGCGGTCGGGCGTCAGGCCGTTGCGCGCGTTGGTGGTCTCCCAGAACCAGTCGAACGTCCGCCGCCCGAGCGTGTCGAGGAACGCGCGCTGCTCGGCGGTCGGCTGGTAGGGCGCGGGCGCCGACGCGGGCGGGGGCGCCGGCCGGCACGCCCCCACCGCGAGCGCCAGCGCCGCGGCCGGCGCGAGCGCGCGTCTCACCGCCCCGCGGTCTCGGCGCCGCGATACGCGTAGCGGAGCCCCAGCTGCAGCCGCGTGCCGAGGCCCGCGCACCCCGGCGTGCCGTAGTTCGGGTTCGTCTGCCCGGCGGGCGGGATCGTCGTGTTGAAGCAGCCGTAGTTCGCGTTGTTCAGCGCGTTGAACAGGTCGGCGACGACGCTCACGCGGTTGCCGCCCGCGAGCGAGAGCGCCTTCTCCAGCCGCGCGTCGACCTGCTGGAAGGCGAAGACGTGCCCGAGCCCGAGGAACGGGCGCCCCGGCGGCGTGAACGTGTACGTCACCGCCTGGAACTGCCCGGTGCCGAGCGTCTGGTCGCTGGCGTTGACCGTGATGCCGCTCGCGAGGTTGACGATCGTCGAGAAGGTGATCTCGGCCGGCAGCCGGAAGACGCCGTTCATCACGATCTTGTGCCGCTGGTCGCCGGGCGCGCGGCGGCGCGGACGGTCGGCCACCGTCGGGAACTTCTCGTCGAAGCCCCAGAACAGGTCCGTGCTCTGCCCCTGCTCCTCCGCCCTGCCCAGCGTGTAGGCCACCGAGCCGCCCCACTTCGCGGTGCCGCGGATCGGCTTGTCGACCTGCAGCTGCACGGCGTCGTACCACGTCTTCACGCGGTCGTCGGTGATGAACACCGCCGCGTAGTTCTGCCGCGCCGCGCCCGGCGTGCCGATGGTGTAGGCGGCGCGGATGAAGTTCATGAAGTTGCGCCCCCGCACGCCGTTGTACGTCAGCGTCACGAGCGTCGGCCCGACCGACTGCCGCACGCCGGTGCTGAACTGCTGCGTGCTCGGCGGGACCAGGTCGTTCTTGACCAGGAACACCTCGGGGATGCCGACCGAGCCGGCGAGCGTGCGGAGCTGCGCCGGGTCGTAGTAGCGGTCGTTCCACGCCGTGCAGCGGTTGCGGATCGTGGCGTCCGTGACGGCGGCGCACTCGGCCTGCGTGGCGCGGAAGCTCACCGTGTAGACGCCGAACTGCCGGCGGAACTGCTCGTCCAGCAGGTTGTTCCAGACGGTGCGGTCGTAGTACAGGCCGTAGCCCCCGAAGAGCACCGTGCGCGTGTCGCCGAACACGTCGAACGAGGCACCGAGGCGCGGCTGCCACGCCTTCTTGTACATCGGGCGGTTGTCGCCCGTCGAGATGAAGCGGTCGATGCCGCCGAGCATGTCGATCGTGCGGACCTGCTGCGTCGACGTGCCGGCCGGGTTGGTGGGGTTCGGGATCGTCTGCCGCACGAACAGCTGCGAGTTGAGCGGCCCGCGCAGCGAGTCGGCCAGCGCCTGCGGCGTGACGTACTTGTTGTTGATCATGTTCGTCTCGGCGTCCCAGCGGAGGCCGAGGTTCAGCACCAGCCGGCGGCCGATCGTCCAGTCGTCCTGCGCGTAGACGCCGAACTGGGTGTTGTCGTTCTTCACGTCCGGGTCGCCGAAGCCGAAGCCGGCCTCGAACGGGTAGGCGTACTGCTCGTCGCGCCGGTACCGGAAGACGGGGTTCTGCGTGAACGCCTTCTCGGCGCGATACGTCAGGAAGTCGACGTTGCCGCCGAGCTTGAACACGTGGTCGCCCGCCAGCTGCACCGCGCTGCGCGTGATGTCGTCGCGCAGCGAGATGCGGTTCTGGTTGAAGTCCTGCTGCGAGTCCTTGCCGCCGATGCGGAGGATGTTGTTGTACTGGCGCCCCACCAGGTCCCCGTTGATCCACGTCGGCTTCCACTCGTAGAGCTGCGTGGACGCCTGCGCCTCGTTCAGCCAGCGGTCGCCGGCCAGCCGCCAGTTGGCGATGCCGGTGTAGACGCCGATGTCGAGGTTCTCGCGCGCCTCGTACGACGTCTGGCCGCCGAAGCCGCGGAAGTCGTGGTCCTTGCGGATGCTGAAGCTGGCGTCGACGGTGCTGTTGGCGCCCGCGTTCCACGTCAGCTTGCCGAAGCCGAGGTGCGACAGGAACTCCTGCGCGTAGCCGCCCGTGTACGGCCGCAGCTGCGCCAGCAGCGCCGCCGGCGCGAAGGTGCTGTCGCCGCCGAAGAGGACGTTCGCCGGCTCGCGCCGCTGGTTCAGCTCGTACGTGCCGAAGAAGAACAGCTTGTCCCGCACGATCGGCCCGCCGAGGCTCCCGCCGGCCTGCCACCGCTTGTACTGCGGCCGCGGCCCGTTGCGCCCCGCGGTGAACGCGTCGCGCGACACCAGCGCGTTGTTGACGTTGAAGCCGAACGCGCTCGCCTCGACGGTGTTCGACCCGCTGCGCGTGGTGGCGGTGATGATCGCGCTGCCGGCCCGCTGGTACTCCGCCTTGTAGTTCTGCGTGATGACCCGGAACTCCTGCACCGCGTCCTGCGGGAACGGGTTCCCCTTGCTGGCGTTCTGCCCCGCCACGCCGCCGGTCAGCACGTCGCTCTTGTACGTCGCGCCGTCGATGAAGACGTTCACGGCGTCGGCGGGCTGCCCGCTGGCCGCGAACGTCTTGTCGGTGCTGTTCACGTTCTGCGACGTGATGCCGGGCGCCAGCCGCGCGATGTCGAGGAAGTTGCGCTCGAAGTTCGGCAGGTTCTGGATCTGCTCGCGCGACACGTTGGTGCTGATCTCCGACGTGCGCGCCGTCGTCCCCTCGGCCTCCGCCTGCACGGTGACGGTCGTGAGCTGCACCGCCGCCTCGGCCACCGACAGGTTGAGGTCGAGCGTCTGGCCGATCTGGAGCTGCACCGTGCGCGTCTGCGGCGTGAGGCCGACGCGGCGCGCCGTCACGGTGTAGCGCCCGGGCCGCAGGCCGCCGATGTAGTAGAAGCCGGCGGCGTTGGTGAGCGTGCCGCGCTGCTGGTTGGTGGCGACGTCGCGCGCCGCCACCTGCACGTCGGACACCGGCGCGCCGCCCGGGCCGGTGACGTAGCCGCGCAGGTTCGACGTCGAGGTCTGGGCGCGCACGGCGTCCGGCGAGCCGAGCAGCACGAGCGCGGCCAGCAGGAGCGGCCGCGCGAGGCCGGCCGCCGGGCGAGACGGAAGCGAGGGTGCCCGCATCTGACGGTCTCCGGAGAGTGGGGAGCCAGGGATACGACACGCAGCAGCCCCGCGAGCCGCACGCTTGGTGCCGCCACACCGGCGGCGGGCCGATCAGCGCGCGATCACCGCGCGATCGGCGCGCGATCAACGCGCGGCCGGCACCCTCAGCGCGCGGCCGGCGCGCGCCCGTACTTCCGCAGCGCCTCCAGCAGCCGGTCCACCGGCAGGGCGGTCACGCGGTGCATGTCGGCGCCGGTCATCGTGTCGGCCGCCAGCAGCGCGTTGACGATCGCCTCCTCGGTCGCCTGCACCGTCGCCGCGAACAGCGGGTTGATGCGCGCGTTGGGCAGCATGCCCACGCGCGCGACCCCGGTGTCCGCCGCCACGCCCGGATTCGCCGTCGAGAACGCGACGAAGATGTCGCCCGAGCTGTTCTCGCCGCGCCCGCCCATGCGTCCCACGCCCAGCGACGCGCGCGTGGCGATGCGCTTCAGCTGGTGCGGCAGCAGCGGCGCGTCCGTCGCCACGACGATGATGATCGAGCCCTGGCCCTCGGCTGCCGCGGCGGCCGCGTCGTCGCGCGGCGGCGCGGGCGCGGCGCCCGTGGCGGCGCAGCGCGGTTCGCCCGGCGCCACCGCGGTGTCGGCGGACGCGACGCACGGCAGGAGGTCGCGGATCTCCTCGCCCACCGGCACGCCCGCCACGCGCAGCTCGCGCCGCGCGCCGTAGTTGCACTGCACCAGCACGCCCACCGTCCAGCCGCCCTGCGCGGGCGTCAGCCGCCGCGACGCGGTGCCGATCCCGCCCTTGAAGCCGTGGCACACCATCCCGGTGCCGCCGCCGACGTTCCCCTCGGCCGGCACCGCGGCGCCGCGCGCGCCGTCGAGCGCCGCGAGCGCGTGCTCGGGCTTCACGTGGAAGCCGTTGATGTCGTTCAGGAAGCCGTCGTACGTCTCCGCCACCACCGGCAGGCCCCACGGCTGGAGCCCCGGCCGCTTCACCTGCCACTGCAGGATCGCGTCGCGCACCACGCCGACGCTGTGCGTGTTGGTGATCGCGACCGGCCCCTCCAGCAGGCCGCTCTCCTGCAGCCACGTCGTGCCGGTCATCTCGCCGTTGCCGTTGAGCGTGAACCACGCGCCGAACACCGGGTCCGCGCTCGCGCGGCCCCGCGGGTGCACGACCGTCACGCCCGTGCGCACCGGGCCGCGCCCCAGCGTCAGGCGCCCGCTCCCGCTGACCAGCGTGGTGTGCCCCACCTCGACGCCGGCGACGTCGGTGATCGCGTCCAGCGGGCCGGGCGCGCCGCCGATCAGGGCGCTGATCCCGAGGTCGCGCGCGCGCGGCCGCGCCGTCGGCGGCGTGGGGGTCGCCTGCGCGGCCGCGAGCGTGGGCCCGAGCGCCAGCAGGGCCGGCAGGAGCGTCGCACGGAGAGCGGTGGAGGGCATGGGCGGTCGGCGAGGGTCGGCGGTGGGTGGCCAGCGCGTGCATGCGATACGGCGCCGGGGCGCGGCCTGTCAAGCACGCCGCGCTTCGACGGACCGCCGGGCGCGTGTAGCTTCCGCCCATGCGCCTGCTGACCGTCTCGCCCGCCGCTCCCGATCCCGCCCTCGTCGCCGAGGCCGCGCACGTGCTGCGCGCGGGCGGGCTGGTCGCGTTCCCCACCGAGACGGTGTACGGGCTGGGGGCGCACGCGCTCGACGCGGCGGCGGTGCAGCGCATCTTCGCCGCCAAGGGGCGCCCCAGCTTCAACCCGCTCATCGCGCACGTGCCCGACGTCGACGGCGCCCGCGCGCTGACGACGGCGTGGCCCGACGCGGCCGAGCGGCTCGCGCGCGCCTTCTGGCCCGGCCCCGTGACGCTGGTGCTGCCGAAGCGCGCGCACGTGCCCGACGTGCTGACCGCGGGGCTGCCGGCGGTCGCGGTGCGCGTGCCCGCGCATCCGGTCGCGCTGGCGCTGCTGCGCGCGGCCGCCGTGCCCGTCGCGGCGCCGAGCGCGAACCGCTTCACCGAGCTCTCGCCGACCACCGCGCAGCACGTGCGGAAGGCGCTCGGCGACCGCGTGGACGTGATCCTCGACGGCGGCGCGGCGAGCGTCGGCATCGAGTCGACGGTGGTGGACCTCACGGGCGCGCGTCCGACGCTGCTGCGCCCCGGCACCGTCTCCGCCGCGGCGCTGGCGGAGGTGCTCGGCGACCTGCCGCAGCCCGCGCCCTTGCCCGGCCGCGCGGACGCGCCGCGGCCCGCGCCCGGCATGGTGGAGCGCCACTACGCGCCGCGCGCGACGGTGTGGCTGTTCGACGCGTCGGCGCGCGACGCGATGGCCGCGCGCCTGGCGCGCGAGGCCGCGGCCACGCGCGCGGGCGCGCTCCTGCTCTCGCCGTGGGACGCGCGCCCCGCGCCCGCGCTCCCGCTGCCGATGCCCGACGATCCCGCCGCGTACGCGCAGCGGCTGTACGCCGCGCTGCACCAGCTGGACGACGCGGGGTGCGCGGTGGTGCTGGTGGAGCGGCCGCCCGACACGCCCGCGTGGCAGGGCGTGCGCGACCGCATCGAGCGCGCGTCGCGCTAGCGGGTCCGCGGGTCGGCCCCCGCGCGCGCACGTCCGCGGACACGGGCGTCACGCGCCGGGCCACGCGGTCGGAGGGCGTGACGATCGTCACGCCGGCCGTTCCGGCCGCAGGCGATCCTGGTCGTGCAGCCGCGCCGCTCCCGGTGCCGGCCGCCCACTTCCAGGAGGACCAGCCGATGCCCCTCTCCCGTTCGATGCGACTCGGCGCCTGCGCGGCGCTCCTCGCCGGCTTCGTCGTCGCGTGCGGCGACGACGCGTTCGTCGACGGCCAGACCGGCCCGCGTGGCTCGGGGCGCCTCGTCGTGCAGCTCACCGACGCGCCCTTCCCGTTCGACTCCGTGAAGAGCGTCGACGTCTTCGTGGTGCGCGTGGACGCGAAGGCCGAGTCGACCGATTCCGCGGCGGCCGCCGCCGGGACCGACGACGCGTCGAAGGACGCGGGCGGCTGGGTGACGCTGGCCGAGCCGAAGGCCAAGTTCGACCTGCTGACGCTGCGCGACGGCAAGTTCGCGACGCTCGGCGAGAAGGCGCTGCCGGCGGGCAGCTACAAGAGCTTCCGCCTGATCATCGATCCGGCGCAGTCGCGCGTGACGCTCAAGAGCGGCGACTCGGTGGCGGTGCAGTGGCCGAGCGCGGGCCGCAGCGGCATCAAGCTGCAGCTGGCGAAGGACGTGACCGTCGGCAAGGACTCGACGACCGCGCTGCTGGTGGACTTCGACGTCGGCGACAGCTTCGTGATGCGCGGGAACGCGATGCGGAACGGGCTGCTCTTCAAGCCCGTGATCAAGGCCGCCGCGCGCTGAGCCGGCCATGGTGCAGATCTGGTGGTAGACGCCGCGCCCTCTGCGCGTCGAGTGCCGGCTCCCTCTCGGGGCCGGCGCTCGTGCGTTCAGGCCTCGGATTCGCGAGCCGCGGAGCCGACGAGACGGGCGTGCTCCGGCGCTCGGCGTTCGCTGTTCCTTCCGCGTAGCGTCCCGTGCGCGCGGTCACGCCGGACGCACACGGCGCCGACGCGTCACGGGCTCACCCCGCCCCGACCGTCTCCTCCACGCGCGCGGGCGTGGCGGCGCGCGCCGGCGCCAGCACGATGCTGAACGTCGAGCCGACGTTCGGCGTGCTCTGGAGGGTGAGCTGGAAGCCCATCAGCTCGCACAGCGAGCGGCTGATCGCGAGGCCCAGGCCCGTGCCGCCGAACTCGCGGCCGGTGGAGGTGTCCGCCTGCTCGAACGCCTCGAACACCGCTGCCTGCCGGTCGAGCGGGATGCCGATCCCCGTGTCGACGACCTCCATGCGCAGCGGCACGCCCGACACCGGGTCCGTCACCACGCGCACCGTGACGCTCCCGCGGCGCGTGAAGCGCAGCGCGTTGCTCACGAGGTTCACGAGCACCTGCCGCAGGCGCGACGGATCGGCCTCCAGGCGCGCGGGCGCGTCCGGCAGGTCGGCGTAGAGCCCGAGCCCGCGGCGGCGCGCGTCCTCCTCGAACGCGCCCACGACGTCGCGCACCAGCGCGTCCAGCGCGACCGTGCGCGAGTCGATGGCGATGCGGCCCACCTCGATGCGCGCGATGTCGAGCAGGTCGTCGATCATCGTCAGCAGGTGCATGCCGTTGTCGCGCACGCGCTCCAGGTACGTGCGGCCGTCGTCGCCCAGCTCCACCGTGCGCAGCTTGAGCAGCACGTTGGAGAAGCCGATCACGCTGTTCAGCGGCGTCCGCAGCTCGTGGCTCATGCGCGCGAGGAAGTCGCTCTTGGCGCGGTTGGCCGCCTCGGCGGACTCCTTGGCGTCGCGCAGCGCCTGCGCGGCCGCGGCGCGCCCGGCGAGGTCGCGGCGGATGACGTTGAGCACCAGCAGCCCGGCCGCGAGCGCGGTGGCGAGGCTGAGCGCGATGCTGCCGATGACCTGCCGCACCCAGGCGCGCTCGCCGTCCGACTGCCGCGTGAGGACGAGCTCCTCGTTGCGCTCGAGCGCGTCGATCAGCGTGCGGATGCTGTCGCTGAGCGCGCGGCCGCGCCCGGAGCGGACGACCGCGACCGCGGACTCGAAGCCCTCGCGGCGGCGGTCGATGGTCTCGCGCAGGAGGGTGAGGCGGCGCCCGACGAGCCCCTCCAGCTGGTTGAGGCGCTCGCGCTGGGCCGTGCCCTCGTCGACGACCGCGCGGAGGCTCTCGAGGTTCTCGTCGACCTCGCGGCGCGAGTCCTGGTACGCCCGCAGGTACGGCACGTCGCCGGTGAGCACGTAACCGCGCGCGCCCACCTCCGCGTCGGCGACGCGCGAGTAGGTCGACTCCAGCAGGCGCAGCACGCGATGCGTCTCGCTGACGGCAGTGGCCGTGTCGAGCAGCCGGTGCATGCTCTGGTAGGCTGCCGTGCCCACGAGCAGCAGGAAGAGCAGCCACGCGGCGACGGCCAGCGCGACGGTCCGCCGGATCGATTCGGCCACGCGCGTTGCCCGCCCCGCTAGCCGCCGACGCGCCGCAGCGCCCGCTCGATCGCGCGCAGCAGCACCGTCTCGTCGAAGATGGGCTTCGAGACGTACTCGTCGAAGCCGGCCTCCAGCAGCGCCGCCCGGTCGCCGTCCATGGCGTGCGCGGTGAGCGCGACGACGGGCAGCTCGGCCAGCCGCTCGTCGGCCCGCATGCGCAGCAGCACGTCCAGCCCGCTGATGCCCGGCAGCGAGATGTCCATGAGGACGATGTCCGGCACCTCCCCGCGTCCGAACGCGGCCAGGGCGTCGCTCCCGTTCACGTACTCGCGCACGTGATACAGGTGGCCCAGCAGCGCGCGCACGAGCAGGCGGTTGTCGGCGTTGTCCTCGACGACCGCGAGGACCTTCATCGCGCGCCCGGGTCTGGCGGCAGCGCGCGCACGAGCCACGCGACCAGCTCGCCGACGGCCTGCTCGGCGCGCGCGATCGAGGGCGCGAGCCCGAAGAGCTGCTCGGCGCGGGCGGCGTGCTCGACCTCGGCGCAGAGGCGCGCGGCGCCGGTGCCGCCCAGCTGGGCGCTCGACGACTTGAGGCCGTGCATCGTCCGCACCAGCGTCTCGGCGTCGGCCGCGGCCAGCGCTGCGCGCGCGGCGGCGAAGCGCTCCGGCACGGAGTCGGCGAAGAGCGCGACCATCTCGCGCGCCAGCCGGTCCCCGCCGAAGCGCCGCAGCCGGTCGATCGCCTCCTGCCCCTCGAGCGCCGCGGCGGCCGAGGTGGCGTCGACCGCGCCGTCGGTGCCCTGGATCACGCCGTCACTCCTCCGAGGACCCGAGCGTCAGCACGTAGCCGGTGCCGCGCACCGTGACGAGCGTCGGCTTGGCGTGGTGCTCGCGGAGCTTGCCGCGCAGCCGCGCCACGTGGACGTCGACCACGTTCGAGCCGGGGTCGAGCGTCAGGTCCCACACCTTCTCCAGCAGCTCGCTGCGCGTGACGATCTGCTCGGCGTGCTGGACGAGGAAGGCGAGGAGCGTGAACTCGCGCGGCGCGAGCGCGACGCGGTGGCCGTCGATCGTGGCGCGCCGCATCGCCCGGTCGATGACGATGCCGCCGAACGACAGCGTCTCGATCCCGCGCGGCTCGCGCCGGCGCACGAGGGCGCGCACGCGGGCCTTCAGGATCTCGTCGTCGAGCGGCTTCGTCAGGTAGTCGTCCGCGCCGGCGTCGAGCCCCTGGACGACGTCCCGCTTGCCGTCGTTCCCCGTGATCATGAGGATCGGCGTCTCGCTGCCTTCCTGCCGCAGCTCGCGCGCGAGCGTGAGCCCGCTGCCGTCGGGCAGCGAGACGTCGAGGAGGATGCCGTCGTAGGCGTGCTCCGACGTCGTGGCGCGGGCTTCGGCGCAGTCCGTCGCGACGTCGACGAGGTGACCCTCCTCGCGCAGCGCGTGGCGGATCAGCTCCGCGAACATCCGATCGTCCTCGACTACCAGTAGCTTGGCCATCGACAGAAGCTCTAGGGCGGTCGGCGTCCGCGGGAGGGGGGCGGGCCGACGTGCAGGAGGCTGGGCACGTGGGAGCCACGCGCCAGCACGGCTAAATGTGATGCCGGACACAGTTTCCGGCCAGATGGCGAGCGTGCGCCACGTCGCGCGCGCTGCGGCTGACTGTATGACGCGTCAGCAAGGTGCGAGGGTTCGTGACATTGTGTTCACGGACCACGCGGTGGAAACGCGGACGGACCCCGAGAGTCTCGGGGTCCGTCCGTCGTCACCGTCGTTCGACGCTACCTCTTGATCTGGATGCTGCCGCTCTGGATCGCGGTCTCCGTCTTGTTGTC
>CBHYLO010000069.1:0-12092 GCA_966128675.1 uncultured bacterium
CCCGCCGCACGCGGCCACGCGCGGTCAGGCCAGGCGCTCGCCGCCGATGAGCGCGGCCATGATCGCCTTCTGCACGTGCAGGCGATTCTCGGCCTCGTCCCAGACGCGGCTCTGCGGACCCTCGAGCACCTCGGCCGACACCTCCTCGCCGCGGTGCGCGGGCAGGCAGTGCAGGAAGATCGCATCCCCGGCCGCGGCAGCCATGAGATCCGGACGCACCTCGTACCCGGCGAACGCACGCGCGCGCGCCGCCTGCTCCTCCTCCTGCCCCATCGACGCCCACACGTCCGTGTTCACGACGTGCGCGCCCTGCACCGCCTCGCGCGGATCGCGCGTCAGCGTCACCTCGGTCGTCGCGCGCGCCCGCGCCAGGATCGCCGGATCGGGGTCGTACCCCTCGGGACACGCCAGCGCCAGCGTGAACCCGAACGCCGCCGCCGCGTTCATCCAGGAGTTCGCCATGTTGTTGCCGTCGCCGATCCACGCGACCTTGCGGCCCTCGTAGCCGCCCAGGTGCTGCTGCATGGTCATGACGTCGGCCATCACCTGGCACGGGTGCAGCAGGTCGGTGAGCCCGTTGATCACGGGCACCGTCGCATGGCGCGCCAGCTCCTCGACCTCGGCGTGCCCGTACGTGCGGATCATGATCCCGTCCACGTAGCGCGACAGCACGCGCGCGGTGTCCGCGATCGGCTCCCCGCGCCCGAGCTGCACGTCGCGCGGCGACAGGAAGAGCGCATGCCCGCCCAGCTGGTACGTGCCTACCTCGAACGACACGCGGGTGCGCGTCGAGGACTTCATGAAGATCATCGCCACCGACTTGCCCTTCAGCGGCTTGTCGGTGTACGCGCCGCTCTTCATCCGGTGCGCGAGGGCGAGGATGCCGTCCAGCTCCGCGCGGGAGAGGTCGGGGATCGCCAGGAAGTCGCGGTGCGTGGGCTCGGCCATCGGAGGGGGCGCTGGGGCGGGCGGACGGAGAGGCCCGTCGACGCGCGGGAAGTGTAACGGCGGCCGAAACGGCGCAGCAACCCGATGCCCGGCCACGCCCCTCCCGCGTGGGCAAACCAAGCGACGGCTTCGCACTGTCACACGGGTGTGGAGCGCCGGTCGCGCGGCGGGGTGTCGCGCGCGCCGCCCCCTCGCCCCGACCCGGAACGTCACATGCGAGTCCCGTCGTTGCGCGTCCCCGTCCTCGTCGCATGCACGCTCGCGGCCACCAGCCTGGCCACGGCGGCCACCGCCACCGCGCAGGACCGCCGGCGCGAGGAGTCCGACCGTGCGCGGCGCGAGCGCCTGCAGCGCGAGCGGGAGGAGCGCGAGGACCGCGAGTACCGCGCCCGCCTCCGCCAGCGCGAGCAGCAGCGCGCGCAGCAGGGCCGGGCGGAGGAGGCCCGTGAACGCGCGGAGCGCGCGGAGCGGGAGCGCCGCGCGCGCGAGGCGCTGGCGGAGCGCCGTCGACGCGACGACTGGCGCGACGCCTACCGTCCGCGCGTCTCGCTCGGCGGCGGCTTCGACGTGCGCAGCTTCGGGGGCGACGACAACCGCTACCTCGTGCAGGGCGGCGTCGACTTCCGCTCGCGCACGGGGCTCGGCGTCCGCCCCGAGCTGCTCTTCGCGTGGACGGACCCGACCGCCAACCTCCCGATCGTCCCCTGCCCGGCCTGCGGCGGCCAGCCGCTCATCAACCTCGCCCCGACGCGCGGCCGCAGCCGCATGATCGGCGTCGCGGTGAGCGGCACCTACACGCTCGCCCGCTCGTCGCCGGTCCGCCCGTACCTCATGAGCGGCCTCGGCGTGTTCAGCACCCGCACGCCGCTGGTCGTGGTCATGATCGTCGGCACGACGCCGGCGGGCACGCCCAGCTACCAGGCGGACGTGGGCTGGCGCAACGACGTCGACGTCGGGCTGACGGCCGGCGCCGGCCTCGAGTTCGACCTGGGACCCGCGCGGCTGTTCACCGAGTTCCGCTACCTGCTCACCGATCAGCCGCGGCTGCGTGGGTTCGGCGGGATGATGCCGCTCACCGCGGGGCTGCGCCTCTAGCCCCGCGCCGCGTCGGGCGGGCCGAACCAGGTGGTGAGCGCGTCGGCGAGCCCCACCTGGCTCGCGTCGCCGACCCAGGCGACGTGGCCGTCGGGGCGCACCAGCACGGCCTCCGGAGCGGACACCGCACCGATCGCCGGCAGCTCCCACGGGCCGGCGTAGGTCGCATCGACGCACCGCACGCGGGCGGCCCACGGCGCGACGCCGAACGACCCCGGCGCGCCGAGGTTGAGCAGCAGCGGCCGGGCATCGTGGAGCAGCGTGAACACGCGGCGTGGCCCGCGCGCGGTCTCGACGTCGAGATCGGGCATCCGGCGCCCGACCAGCGGATGTCCGTCGCCCAGGTCGTAGCGCACGCCCAGCCCCGACATCTCCGCGGCGAGGCGTCGGCGCGGCTCGTCGAGGACGAGGAGCTCGGCCAGCGTGTCGCGCAGCGCCTTCGTGCGATCGTCCTGCCGGCGCAGCGCGACCTGCGCCATCGTGTTCTGCAGCACGCGCGCGGCCACCGGGTGCCGCTCCACGTGATAGCTGTCGAGCAGGCGCTCGGGCGACGTTGCGCGTGCCACCTGGGCCAGCTTCCACCCCAGGTTCACCGCGTCCTGCACGCCGATGTTGAGGCCCTGGCCGCCGATGGGCGGGTGCACGTGCGCGGCGTCGCCGGCCAGCAGCACGCGCCGATCGCGGTACGCCACCGCCTGGCGCGTCGCGTCCGTGAAGCGCGAGAGCCACACGGGGCCGTGCACGCCGAAGTCGGTGCCGTAGACGCCGACCAGCGCGTCGCGGAGCTCCTGCAGCGTGGGCTCGCCGCCCGACCGCAGCTGCGCCTCCGTCACCACCAGGCGCGCGCGGCCGCCGTCCCCCTTCCCGATCGCGTGGATGCCCGTCGCGTCCTCGCGGAAGCCCCACGCGGGCTCCGCGGTCCACGCCACCTCGGCGAGCAGCCAGCTCACCGTCGCGTCCCAGCCCGCGAACTCGATCCCCGCGGTCTTGCGGACGACGCTGCGCCCGCCGTCGCAGCCCACCAGATACGCCGCCCGCAGCACCTGCCCGTCCGAGAGCGCGACGTCGACGCCGTCGTCGTCCTGCGTGAAGCCCGTCACCTCGCGCTCGCGCAGGATCGGGACGCCCAGCTCCGCGACCCAGCCGGCGAGGATGCGCTCGATGTGCGCCTGCCAGAGCGCGAGGCCGTACGGATGCCGCGTCGGGAAGTCGCTCATGTCGAGCGGGATCATGTGCAGCCGCACGATCTGCGCGGTCTGTCCCTCCGACAGGAACCGGTCGGCGATCCCGCGCATGTCGAACACCTCGATCGTGCGCGCGTGGAGGCCGCCGGCCCGCGACCCCTCGAGCTCCTGGGTCGCGCGCCGCTCGACGATCGCGACGTCGACGCCCGCCAGCGCCAGCTCCGCCGCCAGCGTCAGCCCCGTCGGCCCTCCCCCGGCGATCACCACCGCGTGCCCGGTCGCCCCCATGTCGCGCCCCCGTCTCCGTAGGTTCTGGCCTCGACCGGAGGCTCCGATCGAGGCCGCGACGCTACGACCCGCCCCCGGGCTTGCCGCAAGTCCCCGGGTCGGCTAGAACTTGGGTGTGGCGGGAAGCGCGGCTCCCCACCGCCCGAAATGCAGAGGGCCGGGCGATGATCGCCCGGCCCTTCGTGCATCGCGGCCCGCCGGCCGTCACTCCGACGACGCGCGGCGCAGGACCGGTCGGTCGGAGAAGCTCGCGCCCGGCGCCGCGTGCGCGGCCACGAGCGGGCGCGGGGTCCGCGGCCGGCGCTCGTAGCCGTGGTCGTCGCGACGGTCGTGCCCGCGGCGGTCCACCTCGGACGCGACGACGAGCGGGACCGGGCGCTCGGCCGCCAGCTCGACGCGGCGCTCGCGGCGACGGCCGCGACGCGACTTCCCGCGGTTCAGCAGCCGCTCGATGAGGTAGTGCCGGTTGCGGAAGCCGCCCGCCGCCAGCAGCGCGACGCCCGAGAGCACCGCGACCGTGCTCCAGCGCCAGGTGTCGCCGCCCGCGAGCGAGGCGGCGAGCGCCAGCAGCCCGAGCCCGATGAGGATCTCGCCCGTGCAGTCGCGTTCGGCGCGGGCGCGCCGGCGACGCTCCGCCACACGCGGGGCGGAATCGGGGAGCCAACCGTCGGCGACGAGTCCGAGACCCACCAGGCCCACGACCGCGCCGAGCACCAGGGGAACCGTTTCGAGGGTCATGCCGGGTGGCAGTGCAAGATCCAGGCGCGCGTGGTCGCGTCCGCCAGCCCCGGCCGTGCGGTGGCCCGCTCCCGTCCGCTCCTGCCCGCTCCCGCTCGGCGCCGTCAGGCGCGGTCAGGCGCGCGGGTGCGCCTTCCGGTAGACCTGCCGCAGCCGCTCGACGCTCGTGTGCGTGTAGATCTGCGTCGTCGAGATCGACGCGTGCCCCAGCAGCTCCTGCACCGCGCGCAGGTCCGCGCCGCCGTCCACCAGGTGCGTCGCGAACGTGTGCCGCATGGAGTGCGTGGAGAGCCCGCGCTCCTCGTCGATCGCGCGCAGCAGCCCCACCACCGCCTCCTGCACGCCGCGCACGCCGAGCCGCTTCCCGCGCTCGCCCAGGAAGAAGGCGCCGCGCTCCACCTTCCCGCCCAGGCGCCGCTGCAGGTCGTCGCGCTTCGCCTCGTAGTTGCGCAGCGCGCGCAGCGCGTGGTCCCCGATCGGCACGATGCGCTCCTTGCGCCCCTTGCCGCGCACCTTCACCTGCTGCGACAGCAGGTCGAGGTCCGACGCGTTGATCCCCTGCAGCTCGCTCACGCGCAGCCCCGCGGAGTACAGCAGCTCGACGATCGCGAGGTTGCGCACGTCGGTGAAGCGCATCGACAGCGCGCGCGTCTCCGCCAGCGCGAACAGCCGCTCCGCGCCCGCGCGATCGAGGTAGCCCGGCAGCCGGCGGTCGAGCTTCGGGCTGCCCACCGCGCGCGCCGGATTGGCCTCGACCAGCTCCTCGCGGTGCATGAAGCGGAAGAAGCTGCGCGCCGACGACAGCGCGCGCGCCACCGACCGCTTGGCCAGCCCGCGCCGCGTCAGGTGCCCCAAGTAGCCGCGCATCAGCAGGCGGTCGACCGCGTCCCACGCGAAGCGCTCGCCGAGCTGGCGCTGGAGATACGCCGTCAGCTCGCGGAGGTCGCGCTCGTACGCCTTCCGCGTGTGCGGCGAGACGTCGCGCTCCTTCTCGAGGTGCCGCAGGAAGTCCTCGACCTCCGGCGGCAGCGGCGCCTGCTCCTGCGCCTGCTCCGGCGCGTCGCTCACGTGACGGCGCTCGCTGCGCCCGCGGGCACGCCGTCGGGCAGCGCGACCGGCGCGTCGCCCACGTGCGCGTCGCGCCACGCCGTGAAGTCGGCCAGCGCGCGCTCGGCGAACCGCTCGCGCTTCGCGACCTTGTCCTTCACCGGCGTCGGCAGCTCGTCGACCAGCCCGAAGTTGGCGTTCATCGGCTGGAAGTGGCGCGGGTCCGCCTCGCGCAGGTAGCGGTACAGCGCGCCCAGCATCGTGGTCGGCGGCGGCAGCACCGGCTCCTCGCCGCGCAGCAGGCGCCCGAGGTTGATCGCCGCCAGCATCCCCGTCGCCGTGCTCTCCGTGTAGCCCTCGACGCCCGTGAGCTGGCCCGCGAACAGCGTCGTCGGCGCGTCCTTCAGCGCGAGGTGCGGCAGCAGCGCGCCCGGCGAGTTGACGTACGAGTTGCGGTGGATGGAGCCGAAGCGCAGGAACTCCGCGTTCGCGAGCCCCGGGATCATGCGGAAGACGCGCTGCTGCTCGGGGAAGCGGAGCCGCGTCTGGAAGCCGACCATGTTCCACATGCGGCCCGCGCGGTCCTCCATGCGCAGCTGCACGACCGCCCACGGCCGCTTCCCCGTGCGCGGATCGCGCAGCCCGATCGGCTTCATCGGCCCGAAGCGCAGCGACTCGCGCCCGCGGCGCGCCATCTCCTCGACGGGCATGCACCCCTCGAAGTACGGCACCTTGTCGAAGTCGTGCGCGCTCGCCTGGTCGGCGGTCGTCAGCGCGTCGAGGAACGCCTCGTACTCCTCCTTCGACATCGGGCAGTTGAGGTACGCGCCCTCGTCCCCCGCCCCGTCCATCGTCTCCTTGCCCCAGCGCGACGCGCGGAACGCCAGCTCCGGATCGATCGACTCGAGGGAGAGCACCGGCGCGATCGCGTCGTAGAACGCCAGCGACTCGACGCCCAGGCGCGCGCGGATCGACTCGGCCAGCGCGTCCGACGTCAGCGGCCCCGTCGCGACGATGCCCGGCGTGGGCACCTCGGAGACCTCGCCGCGCGCGACGCGGACGTTCGGGTGCGCGTGCAGCGCGTCGTGGATCGCCGACGAGAAGACGTCGCGGTCGACCGTGAGCGCGCTGCCGCCGGGGACGCGCGCCTGGTCGGCCGCCCACAGGATCAGCGACCCCAGGAGCCGCATCTCGGCCTTCAGGAGCCCGTGCGCGTTGGTGGGCTCGGTGCTCTTGAAGGTGTTGGAGCACACCAGCTCGCCCAGCCGGTCGGTCTTGTGGGCCGGCGTGGGGCGCGACGGGCGCATCTCGTGGAGCACGACGCGGTGGCCGCGCTGCGCCAGCTGCCACGCCGCCTCGGACCCGGCGAGGCCGCCGCCGACGACGTGGAGCTCCTGGTCTGGCGCCTGCGATTCGGAACGGGAGGACATGCCGGAAGATACACCGGCCGGCCGCGGGGGTCGCGACCGGCCGGGGATCGCGCCACGGGTCGCGCGGGCGCCGGGCGGGCCCGGCTCAGGCGTCCGGGCGCAGCGGCGCGTTCGCGGCGAAGTCGAACAGGGTCAGCCGGCGCAGGCGGTAGTACGCGAGCCAGTACTGCCGCAGCGCCTGGATCGACGCCGTCCGCGCCGCGTCCTTCTCGCTCTGCGCGATGAACAGGTCCGAGATCGCGATGCGGCCGATGATGTAGCGGTTCTTGGCGATGTCGAAGCGCTTCTCGCCGACCGTGTCGGCCTTCGCCGCGAGCGCCAGCTGCCGCGCCGCCTGCGCGACCTGCAGCGCGGAGAAGCGCGCGTCCTGTTCCTGGTTGGCGCGGGCGAGCCGGGTCTGCGTCTCGACGCGGTCCTGCTCCGCGCGCGCGGCCTCCACGGCCGCCTTGCCCGCCCGCCACTGCACGAGCGGCATCTCGATGCCGACGTTCGCGGTCTGCTGGTTCAGCAGCGACTGGTAGGCGCCGTTGAAGATCGGCGCGGTCTGGTTGTAGCCGTAGGTCGCGCGCACCGTCATCCCGAAGCCGTTCTCGAGCCGGGCCTGCCGCAGCGCGCGCTCGGCGCGCACCTCCTGCAGCTCCAGCTCCACCGGCCGCGCGGCGTTGCGCTTGGCCTCCGCGACCGCGCGGTCCGGGTCCGGCGCCACGAGCGCGGGCGCGCCGGCCGGCGGCGCGACGGCGATCGGCGCGTCGGCGGGCGCCCCGATCAGCAGGTTGAGCGCCGAGCGCGCGCGGTCGCGCGCGAGGCGCGCCTCGTCGGCTGACGCACGCGCGCGCAGCAGCGCGAGCTCGCTCTGCAGCAGGTCGTTCTCGCCGATGCGGCCGACCTCGAAGCGCCCCTTCGACAGCAGGAAGAGCGAGTCGTTGACGGCGGCGTTCGTCTCGGCGTTGGCGAGGTTCATCTGCGCCGCGTACAGGTCGAAGAACGCGGCCACCGCCGCCGCCGACGCGTCCTCGCGCGCCTCGACGTACGCGCGCTCGGCGACCGTCAGCTGCAGGTCCTGCTCGCGCGAGTTCCAGGCGATGTTGTTCGGCCGGAAGAGCGACTGTTGGATGCCGACCGTGAACGGCGTCGACTGCCAGAGCCGCGAGCCGCCGGCGTCGCCCGTGATGTCCGCGCGCTCCAGCGCCGACGAGACGAAGAAGGTGCCGCCGGTGAGCGGGATCGGCTGCTCCAGCGTCAGCGCGGCCGTCGAGCGCGTCAGCCGCTGCCCGATGTAGCGGATGGTGCCGTCCGGCTGGACGATGGGCGTGATCGCGCGGTTGTAGCTGGGCAGCGTGCCGTTGAAGGTGAGCTGCGGCATGAGCCCCGCGAAGTAGCTGCGCTCGCGCCAGCGCGCCGCCTCGCGCGAGCTGCGCGCGGCGCGCGCGCTCGGCCCGTTGCCGAGCGCGCGGTCGACGGTCTCCTCGAGCGTGATGGTGGGGCCGACGGGCTCGCGCGCGGCGACGGGCGCGGACGTAGCGGGCGCGGACGTGACGGGCGCCTGCGCGGACAGCGGCGCGGCCAGCAGGAGCGCGGAGACGGCGCGCGCGGCCGGCCGGCGGAGGGGGCGGAAGGCGTCCATCATTCGTAGCGCAGGCAGACGACGGGATCCTGGCGGGCGGCGCGCCACGCGGGGACGATGCCGAACACGAGCCCCACCGTCAGCGACACGCCGAAGGCGACGAGCACCGAGAGCGGGGAGACGATCGTGGCGATCTTGGCGAAGCGCTCGATGCCGACGCTGAGCGCGACGCCGAGCAGGATGCCCGCCATGCCGCCGGCGAGGCTGATGAGCACCGCCTCGGCCAGGAACTGCGCGAGCACGTCGCGCTGGCTGGCGCCGAGCGCGCGCCGCACGCCGATCTCGCGGATGCGCTCCAGCACCGAGGCGAGCATGATGTTCATGATCCCGATGCCGCCGACGATCAGCGAGATCGACGCGATGGCGCCGAGGACGACGTTGAAGATCGTCTTCGTGCGCTGCTCCTGCTTGAGGAGCATCTCGGGGACGTTGACCTCGAAGTCGACGACGCCGTTGTGCCGCCGCGCCATCAGCCGCTGCACGACGTCCGCGACCTGCGAGACGTAGCGGGCGTCGGCCACCTGCACCACCAACCGGTCGAGCTGGTTCTGGTTCAGCCGCTCGGCGCGCGCGGTGGCGTCCTCGTTCTTGGTCGCCTCGTCGTCGTTGTTGAACTCCTGCGCCGCGCGCTCGACGTCGCGGTTGGTGATCTGCGCGCGGTTGCGGTAGCGCAGCAGCGCGGTCGACAGCGGGACGTAGACGTCCATGTTCGCGTCGCGGATGCCCAGGCGCTGCGCGGTCTGCTCGGAGACGGGGCGCGGCGCGAGCACGCCGACGACCGTCAGCCAGGTCTCGCCGACCTTGATGCGGCGCCCGACGGGCGGCTCCTTGGTGAAGAAGCGCGCGCGCAGGCCGCTGCCGATGACGGCGACCGGCATGCCGTGCTCGAGGTGCATCGGCGCGAAGCGGCCGCCCTCGGCCATCTCGAGGTTGAAGGCGGTGAAGTAGGCGCTGTCGACGCCCACCAGCTTCACCGAGCGGCGCTGGCCCTCGCGCGTGGCGGAGGTCTGCAGCGAGAGCTCGGTGCTGACGGAGCGCACCTGCGGCACGACGTCGCGGATGCTCTGCGCGTCGAGCGCGGTGAGGCCGGGCGTGTAGCGCTTGCTCTCCTTCTCGTCCTTCTCGCCGGCCTTCTCCTCCTTCTGCTCCACCAGCGGCGTGACGATCACGTTGTTGGAGCCCAGGAGCTTCATCTGGGCCAGGATCTCCTGCTCGGCGCCCTTGCCGATGGCCAGCATCGCGATGACCGACGCGACGCCGAAGAGGATGCCGAGCGAGGTGAGGGCGGCGCGGAGGGTGTTGTGGCCGACCGCCTCGATCGCGGCGCGCAGGCCGAAGGCGATGAGGCGGAGCGTGGCGGCGCGGTCGCTGCCGTGCGGCGGGCGCGCGTCGGCGCCGGGCGCGCCCGGGCCGCCCGCGGGCGGCGCGTACGTCGCCCCGTGGGGGGTGGTGACGACTCCCACGGTCCCGCTCAGCGGCTCGTGGACGCGGCGGTCGCCTTGGCGACTGGTGCGGCACCGGGCGCCGGCGTCGGCGTCGGCGCGGCGGCGGGTGGTACGACCGGCACGGGCGCCTTCTGCGCGCTGTCCGAGGGCTTGGGCGGCGCGGCGTCCTTCGGGCGGCCGGGGAGCGTGACCGTCTGCAGCGTCGCGGCGTCGGCGGGCGCGGCGAGGAGCACCTCGTCGCGCGGCTCCAGGCCGCGGGCGACGATCACCTCGTTGTCGTTCATGAGGCCCGTCTCGATCTCCTGCCGCACGACCGAGCCGCCGCGGCGGCGGAAGACGAAGGTGCGGCCGCTGTCGGCCTGCACCGCCTCGAGCGGGATGAAGCGGGCCTTCTTCACGACCGCCGTCTGCACCGCGTTCGACGTCGTCATGCCGGGGCGCAGCGTCGTGTCCGACTGCATCACCTGCACCTTCACCTCGAACACCTTGGCGTCCGTGTTCGGGCGCTGCTCGCCGACGTTGGCGACGGCGGTGACCTTACCCGTGAGGACCTTCGACGGGTCGGAGTCGAGCGAGAGCTTCACCTCCTGGCCGACTGCGAGCTTCCGGACGTCGATCTCGTTGACGTAGGTGATCGACTCCATCTGCGTCAGGTCGGGGAGCGTCGCGACCGTGGGCTCCCACGGCGACACCTGCGAGCCGACGACCTTCTTCCGGCCGTTCCATTCCTTGGCGTAGATCACCATGCCGGGCGCCGGCGCCTTGATCGTGAAGGCGCCGACGACGTCCTGGATGATCTTCAGCGTGTTCTTGTGGCGGTCGAGGTCCGCGCCGACCTCGCGCATCTTGGCGATCGCCTGCTGCGTCTTGGTCGCGTAGTCGCGCTTGGCCTGCGCCAGCGCGCGGTCGGCCTTCTGCTGGTCGATGTCGGCCTGGCGACGCACGGAGGGCGCCTCGTACTGCGCCTGCTCCTTGGCGATGCGCTTCTCCTCGAGCGCGAACTCCAGCGTGCGCAGCTCCTCGCGCGCCTTGGAGAGGTTGAGCGTCGAGTCGAGCTGCGCCTGCGTGTACTGCGCCTCCGCCTTCTGCACGTTGAGCTGGACCTCGTTCAACTTGCCGGCGGCGGCCCCGCGATCGAGCTCCGCGACCATGTCGCCCGCCTTCACCACCGTCCCCTCGGGGACCAGCGTCGCGATCTTGATCGGCTGGTAGATCTGCGCCTGCGGGAGGTTGGGCGGCCCCTGCACCTGCACCGACTTCACGGCGCGCAGCTCGCCCGTGGTGGTGACGGTGACCTTGAAGTCGCCCTCCTTCACCTGGACGACGAGGGGGTCGGTCTCCGGCTTCGCGGCGCCGAGCGTGCGCCAGGCGACGAGGCCCGCGATGGCGACGACGGCGAGGGCGCCGGCGGCGAGGACGGGGCGCGAACGGGGGAGGCGCATGTGCGGCGGGGGAAGCGACGAGCGGGGAGCGGGACCGCGGCTTCGCAGGCCCAGGCGGCTGCTACTATGCACTTCGTTGCGTCCCCGCGGAAGAGCGGGACGCACCCGCGAGGCGACGCTTCGACACGCGCGGGGGCGCAAAGGGTTTCGTCGCCCGGCGAACCCGGCCGCCGTCCGTCGGGACCATCCCTTGCACATGCGCGCGGTCCCGTGCGCGGCCCGTCCGCGCCGGTCATCCGTTGCACCCCGCGCGGCAGGCGCGCACGATCCATCACCGGAGGGCAGATGACCACCCAATCCGACATCGCCGCGGCGCTCCAGCGCCAGGGCGTCAACGTCTACGGGCTGCAGGTGAGCGGCTCCGAGGTCCGCGGCACCGTCGGGACCGAGGCCGACCGCGACCGGGCGCAGCAGGCCATCCGAACCGTCGCGTCGGACGCGCAGGTCAGCCTGCAGGTCAACAGCGGCTTCGCCGACCAGGCGGCCAAGAGCGGTGAGACGGGCGCCGGCCGCACCTACACCGTGAAGGCGGGCGACACGCTCTCGAAGATCGCCAAGGACGTCTACGGCGACGCCTCGCAGTGGAAGAAGATCCACGCGGCCAATCGCGACGCGATCCCGAACCCCGACATGATCCACCCGGGGCAGGAGCTGCAGCTCCCCTGAGGAGCGGCGGGGCCGGATGCGATGCGGGGGGGGGGGCCCAACACCAGGGTGGCGCCCCCCCCCCCCGGCGCCGCCCCCCCCCCGCCGCCCGCCCCCCCCGCCCTCCGCGCCGGGCCGGTCTCCTGGGGGGGGCCCCACGGCCAGGTGGCGTTCCCCTTCATCGGCCGCGTGCGCGTGCAGGGCCT
>CBHYLO010000070.1:0-12054 GCA_966128675.1 uncultured bacterium
CCGGCATCCCGCCCGCGGTCGGGATCCTGATCAACCTCGCGGTCGCCGCGGGCTTCGTCTGGTGGTTCGTGGCGCGCCGCGCGGCGCGCGCCGACCGCCGGCGCCTCGCGACCTTCCGCATCCGGCCCGTCGCGCCCGCGGCGGCGCCCTGGATCGTGCCCGCCGCCGTGTCGATGGTGGGCGTGGTGGTCGCGGCGCTCGTGGTGCTGCCGCGCTTTCTGCGCATCCCGCCCGACAAGACGACCTTCCTCGACGCCTACCTGGACCGGCCGCTCGGCCCCGCGGCGGTGTTCGTCATGGTCGCGGTCATCGCGCCGCTGCTGGAGGAGTTCCTCTTCCGCGGCTGGATGCAGCGCTCGCTGGAGCGGCGCACGTCGGCGTGGACCGCGATCGCCGTCACGGCGGTGACGTTCGGCGTCGTGCACGGCGACCTGTTCGGCCTCCCGCTGCGCATCGCGTTCGCGCTCGCCTCGGGCTACCTCGCGTGGCGCACCCGCTCGATCTGGCCGAGCGTCGTGCTGCACGGCGCGTACAACGGGTCGCTGGTGATGCTGAGCGGCGCGCTCCCGCAGATCGACGAGCACGTGCTCGACCGCTGGGCGCACACGGACACGATCTTCTTCCCCACGCTCGCCGGGCTCGCGCTGGCGTCGCTGGCGCTCGCCTGGGCGGTGCGCGGCATGGGCACCGCCGCCGCGCGCGAGCGCGCCCGCCGCACCCTCGACGCGGGTCGCACGCGCGGGCATCTTCCCGGCTGACGGGCGCCCGCGCACGGTGGGCGCCGTCGCGCGCCCACCCGTGCCGCCGCCCGCCATGTCCTCCCGCCGCCTCGCCGCGCTCCTCCTCGCGGCCGCGACGCCCCTCGCCGCGACGTCGCTCGTCGCGCAGCAGCCCACGCCCGCGCCGGCGCCCGCCACGACCGTGCTGCGCGCGGCGCGCCTGTTCGACGGCACCGGCGCCGCGCTCGTGCGCAACGGCGTCGTCGTCGTGCGCGGCGACCGCATCGTCGCCGCCGGCGCGGCCGACCGCGTG
Source organism: uncultured bacterium (assembly GCA_966128675.1). Classification (GTDB taxonomy): domain Bacteria; phylum Gemmatimonadota; class Gemmatimonadetes; order Gemmatimonadales; family Gemmatimonadaceae; genus Roseisolibacter. The sequence continues at coordinate 1,033 of CBHYLO010000070.1, forward strand.
ACCGTGCCCGCGGACGCGCGCGTGATCGACCTCGGCGACGCGACGCTGCTGCCCGGCCTCATCGACGCGCACGTGCACCTCACGGGCGAGATCGACGGCAACTTCGACCGCGCGGTGAAGGACCTGCCGGCGATGGAGGCGCTGTTCGGCGCCGCCAACGCGCAGAAGACGCTGATGGCGGGCTTCACCACGGTGCGCGACGTCGGCGCGGGCAACTTCACGAACGTCGCACTCGACCGCGCGACCGCGCTCGGCATCGTCACGGGCCCGCGCATCATCCCCGCGGGCCACTCGATCGGCATCACGGGCGGCCACTGCGACGTCACCGGCTACGCGCCCGGCATCCTCGAGCAGGGGCCGGAGGGCGGCGTCGCCGACGGGCCGGACGCCGCGCTGCGCGCGACGCGCTACCAGATCAAGCACGGCGCGAAGGTCATCAAGATCTGCGCGACGGCGGGCGTGCTGTCGTTCGAGGAGTCGGTGGGCGCGCAGCAGCTCACCGAGGCGGAGATGCGCGCGATCGTCGAGGAGGCGGGCCGCCACGGGCTCAAGGTCGCCGCGCACGCGCACGGCACCGAGGGGATCAAGGCCGCCATCCGCGCCGGCGTCGCGTCCATCGAGCACGGCTCGATCCTCGACGACGAGGCGGTGCGCATGATGAAGGAGCGCGGCACGTACCTCGTGCCGACGCTGCACCTGAGCGAGGCGATCGCGCTCGACAAGCTGCCCGCGCCCATCCGCGCGAAGGCCGAGTCGGTGCTGCCGAACATGCGCACGAGCTTCGAGCGCGCGCTGCGCGCCGGCGTGAAGATCGCCTTCGGCACCGACGCCGCGGTGATCCCGCACGGCACCAACGGCCGGGAGTTCGGGACGATGGTGAAGTTCGGCATGACGCCGGCGGACGCGCTGCGCGCCGCGACGTCGAGCGCCGCCGACCTGCTGGGCCGCCGGGACCTCGGCGCGCTCGCGGCCGGCAAGCTGGCCGACGTCGTCGCGGTGCCGGGCGATCCGCTGCAGGACATCCACGCGATGGAGCGCGTGTCGTTCGTGATGAAGAACGGGGTGGTGTATCGCGCGCCGGCGGGCGCGCAGACGGCCGGTCGGTGACGTCACACGTCGGCGCTCGGCGCTCGGCGCTCGGCTTGCTCGCGGCGGCGACGCGAGCGCCGAGCGCCGAGCGCCGATCACGTCGTGGAGTCGAGTAGCCGTTGCCGCTCCATCTCTGGTCCTCCGCCTCCTACGCCATCCCCCTCCCCGACGGCCACCGCTTCCCGATGGCCAAGTACGCGCTGCTGCGCGACGGCGTGCTCGCGGAGGGGCTGGTGCCGCCGGAGCGGCTGCACGACCCGCCGCGCGCGCCGCTCGACGACCTGCTGCTCGTGCACACGGCGGAGTACGTGACGCAGGTGACGACGGGCACGCTCCCCTACATCGAGCAGCGGCGCATCGGGCTGCCGTGGAGCGAGGCGTTCGTCGAGCGCGCGTACCGCGTGGTGCGCGGCACCTGCGAGGCCGCGGAGGCGGCGCTGCAGCACGGCGTGGCGATGAACCTCGCGGGCGGCACGCACCACGCCTTCCCGCACCGCGGCGAGGGCTTCTGCACGTTCAACGACGTCGCGGTCGCGATCCGCCGGCTGCAGCGCGCCGGCCACGTGCGCCGCGTCGCGGTGGTGGATCTCGACGTGCACCAGGGCAACGGCACGCACGCCTGCTTCGCCGACGACCCCGACGTGTACACGTTCAGCATGCACGGCGCCCGCAACTTCCCGTTCCACAAGGTGCCCGGCACGCTGGACGTGGAGCTGGCCGACGGCACGGGCGACGACGCGTACCTCGCGCAGCTGGCGCACCACCTGCCGCGCGTGCTGCACGCCGCGCGCCCCGACCTCGTGGTCTACCTCGCCGGCGCCGACCCGCACGCGGGCGACCGGCTGGGCCGCCTGGCGCTGTCGTTCGAGGGGCTGCGCCGCCGCGACTGGATGGTGCTGGAGAGCTGCCGCGAGGTGGGCCTGCCGGTGTGCGCGACGATCGCCGGCGGCTACGGGAAGGACGTGCACGACACCGTGGCCGTGCACCTGAACACCGTGCGCCTCCTCGCGCAGTTCGCCTGAGCGGGTGTCCGCGGTTCCGTCCCACGCACCATCGTTCTCCGCCGTTCCGTCCTCCGCCCCATCGTCTTCCGTCATGCCTGTCGAGATTCCTCCCCCTCGCGAGTCCGGCACCGTTCCCGCGAACGATGTCCCCCTCTACTGGGCCGCGTGGGGCCCGTCCGGCGCGCCGCGCCTCCTCGTGCTGCACGGCGGCCCGGGCGCGCACCACGACTACCTGCTCCCGCAGCTGCTGCGGCTGGCCGAGCGGCACGACGCGGTGTTCTACGACCAGCGCGGGGGCGGGCGCTCCAAGTTCGACAACCTCGCGACGGTCACCTGGCGCACGCAGGTCGAGGACCTCGCGCGCGTCGCCGACGCGCTGGTCGACGGCCCGCTGCACCTCGTCGGCTACTCGTGGGGCGCGCTGCTGGCGATGCTCTACGCGCTCGAGGCGGCCGGCGTCCACCTGCCCGTCGTCGGCGCGCCGCTCGGCGAGGTGCACCGCGTGGCCGCGCGCCCGCCCGCGTCGCTGACGCTCATCGACCCGGCGCCGCTGTCGCGCGCGTACCGCCACGACTTCGAGACCGAGTTCGCGCGCCGCCAGCAGTCGTCGGCGGTGCAGGCGCTGCGCGCCGAGCTGGCAGCCAGCGGCCTGCGCGAGCGCGACCCCGACGCCTACCGCCAGCGCGCCTTCGAGCTGAGCGTCGCCGGCTACTTCCACGACCCGGCCCGCGCGCACGACCTGACGCCCTTCCGCGTCACCGGCCGCGTGCAGCAGTCCGTGTGGGAGAGCCTGGGCGACTTCGACCTGCTGCCGCACCTGAAGGCGATCACCTGCCCGACGCTGATCGTGCACGGGCGGCAGGACCCGATCCCGCTGGCCTCCGCCGAGGCCGCAGCGCGGGCCATCCCCGCCGCCCGCCTCGCCGTGCTGGAGGACAGCGGCCACGTGCCGTACGTCGAGCAGCCCGACGCGCTCTTCGCCGCCGTGCTGCCCTTCCTCGCCGAGGTGACCGGCGCCTGATCGAAGGTCGCTCGGGAGCGGTGACGCCACCTGCCCGACGGGCGCGTCGCGCGAGCGTGGTCCCTCTCGTCAGCGAGGGGCGCGGGGGTGGCAGCCGAGCGACGATCCGATCGCAGCGAGGAGACCGCGGCGCGCAGCGCACGCGGGCTCCGTAGCGGCCGCGATCGGCCGGAGCCGGCGGCCACCCCCACCCCGCCGCCGCGGCTCACCACCGGCGGGCCTGGAGGAGCGAACGCGCGCCGAACTGCGGGAGGCGCCGGGCGCGACCGGGAGGGCTAGATTGTGGCCATGGATCCGCGCACGGCCGCACATGCCCTGACCCGCATCGCCGCGCTGCTCGAGCTCCGCGGCGAGAACCGGTTCAAGACGCGCGCGTACTCCCAGGCGGCGCGCGCGGTCCTGGCCCTCGAGACCGACGATCTCGCCCCCCTCCTGCGCAGCGGCGAGCTCGAGACCGTGCCGGGACTCGGGCCGGCCACCCTGTCGGTGCTGCGCGAGCTCGTCGAGCACGGCGACTCGTCGTACCTGGAGCGGCTCGCCGACGACACGCCCGAGGGGCTGATCGAGATGCTCCGCATCCCGGGCCTCGGCACCGCGAAGATCCACGCCATCCACGCCGGCCTGGGGATCGAGACCGTGCAGGAGCTCACGCAGGCCGCGATGGACGGGCGGCTGGCGTCGCTCAAGGGCTTCGGCCCGAAGACGGCCGAGCGGATCCTCAAGGGCATCGCGTTCCTGAAGGAGAGCGGCGCGCGCGTGCTCTTCCCTCAGGGCGCCACCGAGGGCGCGCGCCTGCTCGCCGACGTGCGGCGCCACCCGGACGTGCTGGAGGCCGCCGTCGCGGGGTCGATCCGCCGCCGCCGCGAGGTCGTGTGCGACGTGGACGTCGTCGCCGCCGTGCGCGGCGCGCCGGCCGCCGTCGCGGGCGCCTTCGCGCACGCGCCCGGCGTGCAGGACGCGGTCGGCGCGGGCGGGCGCTCGGTGCGCGTGCGCTACGTCGACGGCACGCAGCTCGACCTGCACTGCGTGCGCCCCGAGCAGTACGGCGTCGCGCTCTGGCGCGCGACGGGCAGCGCGGAGCACGTCGCGGAGGTGACGCAGCGGCTGGCCGCGCGCGGCTTCACGCTCGCGGGCGACGAGCTGCGCGACGCCGACGGCCACGTCGTCCCCGTGCCGGACGAGGCGTCGCTGTACGCGCGCGCGGGGCTCGCGTTCGTCGTGCCCGAGCTGCGCGAGGGGCGCGGTGAGGTGGAGGCGGCCGCCCGCGCGGCGCTCCCCGGCCTCGTCGAGCCGGCCGACATCCGCGGCGTGCTGCACTGCCACTCGCAGTACTCCGACGGCGCGGCGACCATCGCCGAGATGGCCGAGGCGGCGCAGGCGCGCGGCTGGGGCTACCTGGGAATCACCGACCACTCGCAGAGCGCCTCGTACGCGGGCGGGCTGTCGCCCGACGCCGTGCGCCGCCAGCACGACGAGATCGACGCGCTGAACGCGGCGCTGGCGCGGGAGGGGCGCGCGTTCCGCGTGCTGAAGGGGATCGAGGCCGACATCCTCCCGTGCGGCAGCGTGGACTACGACGCGCGCACGCTCGACGCGTTCGACTACGTCATCGGCAGCATCCACTCGCGCTTCGGCATGGGCGAGGCGGAGATGACCGCGCGCGTCGCGAAGGCGCTCGACGACCCGCACCTCACCATCCTCGGGCATCCCACGGGGCGGCTCCTGCTGACGCGCGAGCCGTACGCCATCGACATGCAGGTCATCCTCGAGAAGGCCGCCGAGGTGGGCGCGGCGATCGAGCTGAACGCCGATCCGCACCGCCTCGACCTCGACTGGCGGCTGTGCCGCGAGGCCAAGCGCCTGGGCGTGCCGGTCGAGATCGGGCCCGACGCGCACTCGCCGCGCGGGCTGGACAACGTGGAGTTCGGCGTCGGCATCGCGCGCAAGGGGTGGCTGGAGCCTGGGGACATCCTCAACGCGAGATCCGCCGACGATGTGCTCGCCTTCGCCCGTTCGCGGCGGCAGGGTGAGCGCCGGGCGCCGAGCGCCGAGGGGCGCGCATGACGAGTCGCGCCTCGAAGCCCGCTCCTGCGGCCGACGCTCGGCGCTCGGCGCTCAGCGCTCGGCGCTCGGCATCCCGTCCGAAGAAGCCGACACGCGACTACGCCGCCGACATCTACGCGGAGCTGGAGCGGATCCATCCCGACGCCCACTGCGAGCTCGATCACCGCGACGCCTTCGAGCTGCTGTGCGCGACCATCCTCAGCGCGCAGTGCACGGACAAGCGCGTGAACCTGGTGACGCCGGCGCTGTTCGCGCGGTATCCCGATGCGCGCGCCCTGGCTGACGCGCGCCAGGAGGACGTCGAGGAGCTGGTGAGGTCCACGGGCTTCTTCCGCAACAAGGCGAGGAACCTGATCGCGATGGCGCAGGCGCTGGTGGCCGATCACGACGGGCAGGTGCCGGCGACGATGGACGCGCTGCGCGTGCTCCCCGGCGTCGGCCGCAAGACCGCGAACGTCATCCTCGGCAACGCGTACGGCATCAACGAGGGCGTCACCGTCGACACGCACGTGCAGCGGCTGTCCCAGCGGCTCGGGCTCACGAAGGAGAGCGACCCGGTGAAGGTCGAGCAGGCGCTGATGCCGCTCTTCCCGCGCGAGTCGTGGGCGATGCTGTCGCACCTGCTGATCTTCCACGGCCGCCGCGTGTGCGACGCGCGCAAGCCGCGCTGCGGCGACTGCGCGCTGGCGGCGCGCTGTCCGTCCGCGGGCACGGGCTGACCGGAGACGGCGCATGGTCCCCGCGACGACGCTGCTGGTCTCGACGTACAACTGGCCCGAGGCGCTGGAGCTGGTGCTCCTCTCCGCGCTCGCCCAGCAGCTGCCGCCCTCGCAGGTCGTCGTGGCCGACGACGGCTCGCGCGAGGAGACGGGCGCGATGATCCGCGGGCTGGTGCCGGCGTTCGCCGCGCGCGGCATCGCGCTGCTGCACGTCTGGCAGGAGGACGCGGGCTTCCGCAAGGCGCGCATCCTCAACGCGGCGCTGGCGCGCGCCACCGGCGACTACGTCGTGCAGATCGACCAGGACCTGATCCTCCACCCGGCGTTCCTGGCGTCGCACGCGGCGTTCGCGCGGCGCGGCTCGTTCGTGCAGGGGAGCCGCGTGCTCGTGCGCCCCGAGCGCACCCGCGAGGCGATCGCGCGCCGCGAGACGCGCTTCCGCGCGCTCGACGCGGGCCTCAAGAACCGCGTCAACGCGCTGCACCTGCCCTGGCTCTCCGCGCTCGTGCCGACGTCGCAGGAGCACCTGCGCGGCACGCGCGGCGTCAACTTCGCCTTCTGGCGCGACGACGCGCTGCGCGTGAACGGCTGGAACGAGGAGTTCGAGGGGTGGGGGCGCGAGGACAGCGAGTTCGCCGCGCGGCTGCTCAACGCGGGGCTGGTGCGCCGCAAGCTGAAGTTCGCCGGCGTCGGCTACCACCTCTGGCACCCGGAGTGCTCGCGGCACGCGGTGGCCGAGCAGGAGCGCGCGCTGCACCAGATCGTCGCCGCGCGCGTGGTGCGCTGCGCGCGCGGGCTCGACGCGCACCTCGAGGAGCACCTCGACGTGCGCGCGCCCCTCGTCGACCCCACGCCGTGACCGCCACGTGATGGCGCCCACCACGTCGCTGCTGGTCTCGACGTACAACTGGCCGGCGGCGCTGGGGCTCGTGCTGGAGTCGGCGCTGCGCCAGCGCCGGCCCCCCACCGAGGTGCTGGTGGCCGACGACGGGTCGCGCGACGACACCGCGGCGCTGGTGGCGTCGCTCGGGCCGCGCTTCGCCGACGCCGGCGTGCCGCTGGTGCACGTGTGGCATCCCGACGAGGGCTTCCGGCTGTCGGCCATCCGCAACCGCGCGCTGGCGCGCGCCACCGGCGACTACGTGCTGATGGTCGACGGCGACTGCGTGCTGCACCCCGGCTTCGTCGCGTCGCACGTCGCGTTCGCGCGGCCCGGCGCCTTCGTGCAGGGCAGCCGCGTCCTCGTCGACCAGGCCCGCTCGGCGCGCGCGCTGGCCGCGGGCGACCCGCGCTTCGGCGCGTTCGACCGCGGGCTGCGCAACCGCCACTACGCGCTGTCGCTGCCGCTGCTGTCGCGCCTCGTGCCGCCCAACGCCGATCCGCTGCGCGGCACCCGCGGGTGCAACATGGCGTACTGGCGCGCCGACGCGGTGCGCGTGAACGGCTTCAACGAGCGGTTCGTGGGCTGGGGGCGCGAGGACAGCGAGTTCACGGCGCGCATGCTGGCCGCGGGGCTGCGGCGCCGGCTCCTGAAGTTCGGCGGGATCGTCTTCCACCTCTGGCACGACGAGCGGCCGCGCGCCGCGCTCGACGGCAACCACCAGCTGTACGAGGCGATCGTGCGCACGGGCGCCAGCCGCGCCGACGAGGGGCTGGACCGATACCTGCCGCCGGGGGCGGGCGTGGCCACGCCCTAGCCACGGCTACCTGACCGCCGGCCCGGCGGATTAGCTTTGGACGTCCTTCACCAGCCCACATGACCAAGCGCGCCACCTTCGAGACCAACAAGGGCACCATCGTCGCCGAGCTCTACGACGCCGAGGCGCCCAAGACCGTCGCCAACTTCGAGAAGCTCGCCAACGAGGGCTTCTACGACGGGGTGAAGTTCCACCGCGTGATCCCGGAGTTCGTGATCCAGGGCGGCGACCCGTACACCAAGGGCGGGGAGCACGCCAAGGGCCCCGTCGGCACGGGCGGCCCGGGCTACACGATCCCCGACGAGCTGGTGGGGAACCCGCACAAGCACGACGAGGGCGCGCTCTCGATGGCGCACGCCGGCCCGAACACGGGCGGCAGCCAGTTCTTCATCGTGCTCAGCGAGCGCAACACGCGGCACCTGAACGGCGTCCACACCGTCTTCGGGAAGGTCGTCGAGGGGCTCGACGTGGTGAAGAAGATCGTCCAGAACGACTCGATGACCTCCGTGCGGGTCGCCTGACCGCGCCGTCCCCTCCGTCTCCCCCGCTTCCACCGCCATGTCCGCTTCCCACCACGACGTGAGCCACGACAAGGGTCCGGCGTTCGCCGGCCTCTTCCTCGGCGTGATCCTGCTCGGCGCCTTCATGTACGGGATGGTGCAGTTCACCAACGCCCGCTACGCCGGCCACGGCGCGGCCGAGAAGGGCGCCGTCGTCGAGGCGCACAAGTAAGCGGACCGGTCGGCCGTCCGTCGCGACGCCCCCGCCAGCCCCTGCGCTGGCGGGGGCGTCGTCGTCTGCATGTGGGTGGGCGCTTGCATCCGGCCCAGGGGCCGCTAGTTTTACTGACCGGTCAGTCACCACACGACCGACCCTCGCACGCCCGGGCGCTTCGGCGCCCTTTCTCGACCCGAGATGATGACTGACCAGTCAGTTGCAGATATGACCGCCCGACCGCCGCTCGATTCCGGCCGACGCCGCGCCCCCGACGAGCGCCCCGCGCAGATCGTCGACGCGGCGCTCGCCGTCTTCGGCGAGCACGGCCTCGCCGGCGCCCGCCTGGACGACATCGCGCAGCGCGCCGGCGTCGCCAAGGGCACCATCTACCTCTACTTCCCGAACAAGGAAGAGCTGTTCCGGGAGGTCGTCCGCCGCACCATCGTCGCCCGCCTCGACCTGGCCGAGCGCGAGCTCGCCGACGCCGCCGCCACGGGGCCGGCCGAGCTGCTGCGCACCTTCATGGCCGGCTGGTGGGAGTTCGTCTGCACCCCCGAGTTCCAGACGGTCTACCGGCTGGTCGTCGGCGAGCTGCATCGCTTCCCCGACCTCGCCGACTTCTACATCCGCGAGGTCCCGGCGCGCGCCCACCGCATCGTCGGCGACGTCATCACCCGCGGCGTGGCCGAGGGCGTGTTCCGCCCGGTCGATCCGGCCGTGGCGACGCGCATGATCGCCTCGCTGCTGATCGCGCAGGCGATGTGGGCCACCAAGGCGCTGCCGCCCGAGCAGCGCGTCGGCACCAACGCCGAGACGACGCGCGACCACGTCTGCTCGTTCGTCTTCAGCGCGCTGCGCCCGAACGCGAAGTGCGAGGCCATCCGATGAGCGCCCGCTTCCTCGCGCTCGCCGCGGTGCTCGCGCCGGTCGCGCTGACCGCGCAGACGCCCGCGCCCGTCCGTCCCGACACGCAGCTCACGCTGGGCCAGGCCGCGCGCCTGGCGGCGGTGCGCAGCGCGCCCGCGCAGGCCGCGCTGCTGCGCGCCCGCCAGGCCGACGCGCGCGTCACGCAGCGCCGCGCCGACCTGCTGCCCAACGTCACGGGCGCCGCCAGCGACAACACGCGCACCTTCAACACGGCGACGCTCGGCATCGACTTCCCCACCGGCACCAACCCGGTGACGGGGCAGCCGAACCCGCCGGTGTTCGACCCGAACGGGCAGATCATGGGCCCGATCCAGGTGCTCGACCTGCGCGCCCGCGTGGCCGCGCCGCTGCTGGACCTGAGCGCCGTGGAGCGCGTGCGCGCCGCGCGCGGCCAGGCCGACGCCACGCGCGCCGACGCCGGCGCGCAGGCCGAGCAGGCCGCCGCCGTCGCCGCCGCGTCGTACCTGCGCGTGCAGCGCGCGGAGGCGCAGGTCGAGAACCGCCGCGCCGACTCGACGCTGGCCGCCGAGCTGGTGTCGATCGCCGACCAGCAGCTGCGCGCCGGCACCGGCGTCGCGCTGGACGTGACGCGCGCGCGGGCGCAGCTGGCCGGCACGCGCGCGCAGCTCATCGCCGCGCGCAACGAGCGCGACCGCACGCGGCTGGAGCTGCTGCGCGCGCTCGACCTGCCGCTGGACGCGGGCCTCCGCCTGACCGACGCGCTCACCACGCTGCCGGTCGACGAGACGCTCCCGGACGACGCCACGGCCGTGGCGCGCGCGCTCGCGCAGCGCCCGGACCTGCGCGCCGCCGAGCGGCAGGTCGAGGCCGCCCAGCGGCAGATCACCGCGGTGCGCGCGGAGGCGCTGCCCACGGTGGGCGCCTTCGCCGACGGCGGCGCGACCGGCCGCACGGCGAACCACCTGCTGGGCACGTACACGTGGGGGCTGCAGGTGTCGGTCCCCGTGTTCGACGGCTTCCGCCGCGGCGCGCGCGTGGAGGAGACGCGCGCGCAGGCCGACGAGGCCGACCTGCGCCGCCGCGACCTGCAGGCGCAGGCCGCCGTCGAGGTGCGCGGCGCGCTGCTGGACCTGCGCGGCGCGCGCGAGCAGCTCGTCGCGGCCCGCGAGCGGCTGCAGCTGGCCGAGCTCGAGGTGTCGCAGGCGCGCGACCGCTTCCGCGCCGGCGTCGCCGGCAACGCGGACGTCGTCACGGCGTCGCAGAGCCTCACCGGCGCGCGCACTGCGTACGTCGATGCGCTGTCGCTGTACCAGTCCGCGCGCGTCGCGCTGGCCCGCGCGCAGGGCGCCGTCACGCAGCTGCCCTGAGCCGCCCATGACGCGCCAGAATCCCGATTCGCCCACGCCCACGTCCGGGTCGCCGTCCGCGCCCGTCGCCGCTTTCCGTCCGGAGATCCGCATGTCCGCCGCCACCGCCCAGTCGCCACGCCGCGAGGAGCCCACGCCGATCGCGCCGCTGCCTCCCGCCGCCGCCGCGCCCGCCGCTCCGGCGAAGGGCTCGCGCCGCAACGTCGTGCTGCCCGTCGTCGCCGTGCTCGTGCTCGCGGGCGCGGCGTGGGGCGGCAAGCAGTGGATGTACGCGCAGGCGCACGAGTCCACCGACAACGCCCAGGTCGACGGCCACATCGTGCCGGTGATCGCCAAGGTCGGCGGCTACGTCAGCGCCGTGAACGCCGTCGAGAACCAGCAGGTCGCCGGCGGCGCGCTCCTGGTCCAGATCGACGACGCCGAGTACCGCGTGCGCCTGTCGCAGGTGGAGGCCGA
>CBHYLO010000071.1:0-12006 GCA_966128675.1 uncultured bacterium
GCCAGCCGCGCCGCGAGGCCGGCCGCGTGCGTCGCGACGGTGCCGCCGCGCGAGCGGTAGCCCCAGTTCACCACCGCGTAGCCGCGCCGGCGCGCGGCCCACGCGAGCGGCGCCATCGACCAGCGCGTCCGTCCGAGCCCGTGCACCAGCACGACCGTCCCGCGCTCGCGCCGCACGCGCGCTACGACTTCGGCGCGCGCTTCGCCGCGCGCGTCTCGCCCTTCTTCTCGCCGTTCTCGCGCACGCGGTACGCGACGATCGCGGCCACCAGGTCGAGCGGCAGCGGCGCGTCGTGCGGGAACTGCACGGAGCCCTTCGCCTGCCGGTACGACGCGAGCGCGTCCGCGAACGCCGTGATCCCGCTCGGCCCCGGATAGAAGCCGACGTGGTGCGCGAACGCGGCGAAGTGCACCAGGTTCCCGCCCTGGTGGAACGTCGGGATGCCGTAGGCGATGCGCTCCGTCGCCTGCGGCGCGTGCGCGCGGATGGTGCGGCGCATCGCGGCGAGCCGCTCCTGGATCGGCGCGGGAAACGCCGCGATGTAGTCGGCGATGGGGTCGGCGGTCGACATGGGCGGCGCGGGCGTGGGTCGTCGTCATCCGGCACGGCGGGTCGCTGCATCCTACGTCGCCCGCGGCGCGCCGCCAGCCGTCGCGCGCGGCCGCCCTCAGTCGACGTCGCTGTAGCCGCCGAGTCGCCCGCAGTGGCGGCAGCGGAAGACGTACGCGGTGGGCGCGCGCACGCGGTCGAGCGCGGCGCGGTAGTCGTCCCAGTCCGCGTCGGCGAGGCCCGCGTCCGCGCGGATGGCCGGCAGCGCGTCCGCCCACTCGGACGCCAGCTCCCGCGCGCCGGCCGCGCCGAGGTACTGCGCCGCGTCGCCGCAGTGCGTCCACCAGCGCTCCTGCTGCCAGCCGCTGAAGCCCGGCGTGCGCTGCGACACCTCGACCACGACCGCCGGCGGCACCGGCTCCCACGCGCCGTGGTCGCCCACGCCCTCCGGGTCCACGAACTCGGCGCCGAACCGCGCGGCGGCCGATCCGTCGGCGATGCACCACGGGCACAGCGCGTCGTCGAGCGCCGCGTCCGCGTACACCGGCCCCGCGTACACGTAGCCGCGCGCGCGACGGCAGCAGCGGCACGCCGCGTCCGACCGCACGACGCTGCCCGTCGCGAGCGGGTCCGGATGGTAGCGGAAGGTCGGGAGCGGATCGGGCACGGGCGTCACCGCGTCAGCCGTCCGGGGTCGGCACGACGCACTCCCACTGCGCGCGCACGTCGCAGCCGGCCGCGACGGCGACGTCCTCGTAGCGCACCACGATGGCGTGCCCGGCGTGCACGCGCACGGGCGCGCGGGCGTCGGCGGCGAGGAGCGCGCGCGCGGCCCGCGCCAGCTCCAGCGCGTGGGCGACCTGCGCGTCCGCGCTCCAGCGCGTCGCGCCGACGCCGCGCAGCACGAGGTGCACGCGCCCCGCGCCCAGGCTGCACGTCAGCCCGCCGGCGGGCGCCAGCTGCCGCTCGATGGCGGCGAGCACGCCGGGGTAGCGCGTGACCCCGAACCGGAGGCGCGCCATGACGCCGGGGGTCAGCGCGGCGGCCGGGCGTCCGCGAGCAGCTGCGCCACGCGGTCGGCGGTGACGCCGAGGTGCCCGAGGATCTGCGCGGCCGGGCCCGTGCGCTCCGCGAGGAGGCCGAGCAGCAGGTGCTCCGTGCCGACGAACTCGTCGCCGCGCGCCTCCGCGGTGTGCTCGGCCAGCGTGAGCGCGCGCTGCGCCCGCGTGGTGTACGGACGATCGGGCATCCGGCCCTCCGGATCGTGGATGCGTGGTCCTGCGGCACTCCGTCGGCGTCAGCTGCAACGCCGCGTCGCGCCGTGCGTCAGCGCGGCACGGGCGGCGGCTCGGTGAGATACGCCCACGTGTCGCCGTGGACCGCCGCGCGCGCGGTCGAGGACGCGATGTCGTAGCGCGTCGCCTGCCGCTCGAAGAACGCCGCGGGCAGCCGCTCCGCGTCCGCGTGCCGCTCGAGCCAGGCCCAGGCCGCGCGGCGCATCGCCGCCGCCTGCCGCTCGGTCAGGCGCGCCATCCCGTGCGCGGCCCCCAGCCGGGCCTTCGCCTCTCCCGTGCCGGCCCGGCCGGCCCGCGCGTGCTGCGTGCTCATGTCGGTTCCTCCCCTCGGGTACCGTCGTCGGTGACCCCCTCGTCCGATGACGCGGGACGTGGAGGATCTTCGCGCGTCACGTCCCCGAAGGCAACGGCGCCGTCGGCGCGCGGCCCGTGCTTGACGAAGCGGCGCTCGTCCGGCGCGTAGCCGAGCGCCTGGTAGAACGCGTGGGCGCCGGGCCGGTGGTCGCCGCTGGTCACCTCCACGCGCCGCGCGCCGACGCGCCAGGCCCACGCCTCCGCCGCCGCCACCAGCGCACGGCCGACGCCGCGCCCCTGCGATCCGGCGCGCACCGCGAGCGCGGTGAGGCGCACGAGCCGGCCCGTGGCGTGGAAGAGCGGCAGCGCGTGCGCGCTGACGACGCCGAGCAGCGGCGCGCCCGGCGGCCCGCCGGCGACGAACACCGCATCCGCGTCGCTCGCGGCGCTCGCGGCGAACGCGGCGAGCCGCTCGGCCACGAGCGCCGGCGGCGTGTCGTAGCCGAGCACCGCGCGGCACGCCGCGATCTCGGGCGCGTCGGCGAGGACGGCATGACGGACGGGAACGGACACGACGGACACGGGCGTCGGTCAGCTGCAACGCCACGCGGGCCCGCGGGCGCGCGCGCGCAGCGCGGCCGCGGCGCGCACGCCGAGATAGACGCCGAGGTACGAGCACGCGAGGTCCGCGACGGAGAGCGTGCGGCCGGGGAAGAACGCCTGCGACGCCTCCTCGAGCGTGATCGCCGCCGCGACGAGGACGCCCGCGAGCGACGGCGTCCACGGCCCGAGCCGGACGACGCGCCCGCGCAGCGCGAGATCGCACGCGACGCCGAGGACCGCCAGCAGCACCACGTGCCCGACCTTGTCGCCGCCGGGCCAGGCGTACAGCCGCTGGATCGCGCCCGGCAGCGCGCCGCGGTCCGCGGCGACCACGATGGCGGCGAAGGCGGCGAGGGCCGCCGCGGCCAGCGCCGCCGCCAGCGTCGCCGCCAGCGTGCGCGCGCGGCGGCGCGGCGGGACGGGCACGACGTCGGCCGGGTGGCTCACGCGATCGGCTTCAGGACCAGCCGGCCGTACGCGACGAACGCCATCACGAGCCCCAGCACGGCGCTCATGACGATGGGCGGGACCTCGGCGTACTTCACGTGCACGCCGATGAACACCAGGCTCTCGAGCGCGAGCAGCGCGGCGGCGACGCCCGCGAGCGCGGGCCGCCAGTGCAGCGCGGCGGGGACGATCAGCCCCACCACGCACACGAGCTCCAGGACGCCGAGGGCCATCCAGACCGCGCGCGGCAGCGCGCCGAAGGACGGGACGTCCGCGCTGACCCTGTCGAACAGGAAGACCTTCATCACGCCCGACGCGCCGTACACGAGCGCGGCGAGGACCTGCAGGACCCACAACAGGACGTGCATCGGGCGTCTCCTTCCGGGTCTCTCGGGGTGGCGCGTCGGGCGGCGATCGCGCTCAGGGGCGCGGTCGCGCGGCGTGGAGGTATCGCTGCGCGGCGTCGATCAGATCGGCATCGGCGAGGACGCCGTGGTACACCACCGGCGCCTGCCCCGGCGCCACGAGGTAGTACCCGATGTCGGCGCTGTCCCGCGGCACGGTGAAGACGGTCGTGCGCCCGCCCTGCACCACGTGCAGGACGCGGCTGCCCACGCTCTCCACGCGCACGCCGAGCGCGCGCAGCGAGTCGATGGCGGAGGCGAGGTGGTACCCGAAGTCGTCCAGCGCCGTCGCCGCGTCGTCGCCGGCGTCGATCACCGTGGCGGCGCTCGGCGGATAGAACGCGATCAGGGTCGGCCCGGTGACCTCCACCCACGTCGAGTCGCGCGGGACCGCCGGCGACGCCGCGGCGCGTGCCGGCTCCGCGCGTGCCGGCTCCGCGCGTGCCGGCTCCGCGCGCGCGGGCGGAGGCGGAGCGTCGGCGCACGCGACCAGCGCGAGGCCGGCGATCGCGAGCGCGCACCACGCGGGCCGCACGGTGGACGCGCTCATGCCGGGCCGGGCGAGCGGAGCTCCTCGGCGAGCCCGATGAGCAGGCCTTCGGGGCCGCGGATGTAGCAGAGCCGGTACGCCTGCTCGTACTGCACCACGTCGCCGACGAGCTGCGCGCCGTGCGCGCGCAGCCGGTCGAGCGTCGCGTCGACGTCGTCCACCGCGAACATCACGCGCAGGTAGCCGAGCGCGTTCACCGGCGCGTTGCGGTGGTCGGCGACGACGGGCGGGTGGAGGAATCGCGACAGCTCGAGCCGGCCGTGCCCGTCCGGCGTGGCCAGCATCGCGATCTCGACGCGCTGGGACGCGAGCCCGGTGACGCGCCCGGCCCACTCGCCCTCGATCATGGCGCGCCCCTCGAGCCGCAGGCCGAGCGCGGTGAAGAAGGCGATCGCGGCGTCGAGGGACTCGACCACGATGCCGACGTTGTCCATCCGCTTGACCGTCATGTCCTCTGCTCCGGTTCCCGGCCGGCGACGTCCGGCTTCGGCATCTCGCCGCGTCCGCTCGGCACCCCGCCGACGCGCGGCTCGGGGAGCGCGGCCGGCGCCGCCGCCGGAGGCGGGGCCTCGGTCCGCGCGGGGCGCGTGGCGCGCAGGAGCCACGCCCCGCCGCCCATCAGCGCCCCGCCCACCAGCAGCGGCGCCACGTAGGCGGCCGCGCGCACGATCCGCCACGCGAGCGCCTCCGAGATCGTCAGCGTCATCCCGAACGCGAAGCCGAGCGCCCCGAGCACGCAGACGGCGGCGCCGCCGTACAGCAGGATCAGACCGAGCCGGCGATGCATCGCGTGCCGTCAGGCGGCCGCGCCGTGGCGGGCGGCCCGTGGCCCGGGGACGCCGGCCACGGGCGTGGGCGGCAGGGGCGCGCACGCCGCGAGCGGGCGGAGCGCGCCGAGCGCGGCGGCGCGACGGCGGAGCGTCAGCATGCGGAGGGGTGCGGGAATGACGGTGACGGGCGCGCGATGCCCCCGGCGCGCGGCCGGTCAGCCGGGCCGGGCCAGCGCGCCGAGCGCCGCGAGGCCGAGGCCGAGGAGCGCCCAGCGCACGGCGCGGTCGCTGCGGACCGCGGACAGCCACCAGACGTTGCGCACCACGCGGAAGACGTAGCCCTGCGGCGCGGCCGCGCCGGTGAGCGCGACGACGGCGACGACCAGCACGACGCCGATCATCGGCGACGCCGCGAAGGCGAGCGGCGCCACGAACGCGGCGGCGACGACGCACGCGACGAGCGCGACGAAGCCCGCGGTGAAGCGCGGCCAGTCCATGTCGCCGCGGAAGCGTCCGGCCTCCGGCCAGAGGGTGCCGCCGAGGTCTCCGAGATCCATCATCGCGTGGGGGGATGCCGCCGAACGTCCGCGTCCGGCCGTCCGGAACCAGATAGCGCCGGAGCGCCGCCGAGGCAAATCACCGCCGCCCGCGTCGGCGTCGGCGGTACGCCCGGCGTCACCCGCCGGCGGGCGACGGCGCGGGCCCCAGCCGCAGCTCGACCGGCAGCCCCGCGCGCAGCGTGTTGTGCACCTCCGCGACCGCGTCGGTGTGCCGCAGCAGCGCCTCGAGCTCCGCCGGCGGCGCGTCGCCGGTCGCGTGCGCGTGGTAGGCGATCCGCCGCGCGGGCTCGCCCGGCCCGCCGAACGTCGCCTCCACCTCGACCGTGACGTCGGTGACCGTGATGCCGCGCCGCGCGGCCTCGCGGTACACGTCGTTGCAGTAGCACGTCGCGAGGGCGAGGCAGAGAAGCTCCCCGCCGTTGACGGCGGATCCGCCGCCCGGGCGCCCCGGGACCGGCAGCGCGGTGATCCTCCCGTCGGTGCCGACCACCACGTGATGCCCGTCGGCGGCGCTGCGGACGGACGCGCGGATCTGCATGCAGGACCCTCCAGGGCTCACGAGTCGGTGGCGTGCACGGGTGCCGCGAGCGCGCACGTGAGCAGCAGGTGCCCCGCGTCCGCGTATCCGGCGCGCGCGTAGAGGCGCCGCGCGGTCAGGTTCTCCGGCCCGACCTCGACCTGCAGCGCGCGCACGCCGCGCGCCGCGCAGTCGTCGCGCAGGGCCGCGAGCAGCGCGCCGGCGACCCCGCGCCCGCGGGCGTCCGGCCGCACGTAGAGATCGTCCACGATGCCGCGCAGCCCGCCGTACTCCATGCTGAAGCCCAGCGCGAGGACGGCGTGCCCCACGGCCTCGCCGGCGGCCTCCGCGAGCCACGCGCCGCCGAGGCGCGCGTCGGCGAGCAGGGCGGCGAAGGCGCGGGCCGCCGGGGCCTCGGGCAGCGGGTAGCCCGACTCGGCGTAGAACGCCGTCATCAGGGCGACGAGCGTCGGCACGTCCGCGGGCGTGGCCGGGCGCACGCGAGCGTCCGTCACCGGTGCGGCGGCTCGCGATCGACGGCGGGTCGCGTGAGCGCGACGAGCAGGACGACGCCGGCGACCGCATCGAGGCAGCGGAGGCCCCAGTCGGAGGCGTACCAGAGCGCCGCGCGGCTCTGCAGCGCCGGGTCCACGGCGTCGCGGTAGCCACCGGCGGTGACCTCCGCGAAGAGCGGCGAGAGCGCCGCCCCCGTCGCGATGCCGCTGAGCACGAAGATGGCCAGCGCGCCGAGCAACAGCGGCCGCCGCACCGTCTTCCAGTTGACGGCGATGGCGACCAGGAAGAGCGCCGCGGTGATCGCCGGGACGGTCTGCCAGAACGCGCTGCTGTCGTACCGGTACTCGCCTTCGAGCAGCGCGAGCGAGCGCGGGGGCGCGGCGCTGAGCACCCGGGCGACGACCGCGAGCGCGAAGAAGCCGGCGCCGATCTGGACGAAGTAGCTCGAGGCCAGCGCGATCAGCGTGAGGTTCCGCAGATTCGTCCTCGGCACGGCGATGCCTCCTGTCGTCGGGGATCACTGCAGCGGCGGGACGCCGGGCCGCGCCCGGTGCCGCCCAGCGCCCGGGCACCGTCGCGCAGGGAGGCAATACCGCCGCGCCGCAGGCGCGGCAAGCCCGGCGCTGCAACGCCACGTTCGGCGGCGGGCGACGGCGCTGACGCGTGGGGGGCGCTACGGATGCAGCGTCTCCCGTCGCTCGAGCATCGCGACGAACTCGGCGACGCGGCGCGCGCGCGTCTCCGGCCTGACCGCCGTCTGAATCCGGTACAGGATCGCGTATCGGTTCGCGCCCTTCAGCGTCTCGAAGAAGGCCTTCGCCTCCGGGTGCGCGTCGAGCGCCGCCTGGAGGTCGTCCGGCACCAGCGCCGTCCCCGGCGAATCGTAGGCGCGGTCCCACCGGCCGTCGGCCCTGGCGGCCTCGATGGCGGCGAGCCCCGCGGCGTGCATCTCGCCCGCCGCGATCAGCCGCTCGACGTGCGTGCGGTTCCGCTTCGACCAGGGACTGCGCTTCTGTCGCGGCGTGAACTTCTGGAGGAAGGAGTCCGCGTCATGACTCTTCTTCTGGCCGTCGATCCACCCGAAGCAGAGCGCGAGATCGAGCGCTTCGGCATAGGTGACGGACCGCAGCGGCGAGGCGGCCTTCGCGATCCGGAGCCAGAGACCAGGCTCCGAGGCGTGATGCGCGCTGAGCCACGCGCGAAACGCGGTGCGGTCGGCGAAGAGCACGATCGGGTAGTCGGACGTCGGAGCCACGTTCGGCAACGGAGAGGGAGGGGCCGCGCACGGTGGATGTCGCCAGCGAACGCGACGTTCGGCTGCGTACGGCCCCGATGGAGCCGGCGCGCGACCGGGGCACATTATCGGACCGTCCGTCAGCTGCAACGTCCCGCCAGTCGCCCGGCGGGCCGGCGCCGTGGTCGGGCAGCACCACGGGCGCGCCGTCCAACGTCGCCGTGTCCTCGGCGATGCGCCAGACGCCGTCCGCCTCGCGACGCACCCGCCCGGTGTGCCACCCGCTCGCCCGCAGGCGAGCGAGTCCCCGAATCCTCCGTCAGCTGCAACGCTCCGTCAGGCGACGCCGCGCGGCGCCGGCCGTCCGCCAGCTAGTGGCGCACCCACGGCCGGAGCGCGACCCGGTGCGGGCCGACGGGCACCCGGTAGCGCGGGTCCGTCGGCACCACCGTGACCTCGATCCCGCCCGGGATGGGCCGCACCGTGGCGTCCTGCGCGTGGTACCAGCGCCCCACGTCGCGGACGAGGAGCAGGCCTGGCAGGAGGGCCCGCTCGTGACGCACCACCACCCCGAAGTCGCAGGGCGCCCCGCAGTTGGTGCGGTAGACGCGCACGCGGGCGGGGCCGAGCCGGAGCGTGCGCCGGGGCGCGAAGGAGTGGTCGACGCCCCGCCGCGCCGTGTCCCCCGCGGTGAGCAACGCGCACGTGCCGAGGGGGATCGTGCCGAGCAGCACGGGCGCCAGGAGCAGGGCGTGCGCGGCGCTGGCGCGGCCCCGCAGCACCCGCTGCCCGGCGACGAGCGCCGCCCAGGGCAGCGCCGAGGCGCCGAGGAAGGCGAGCGCATTCGCGACCGCGCTCGCCAGCCGAAGCACCGGCGCCCGCTCGTTGGCATACGCCGCCAGGAAGAGCGCGAGCGCCAGCGCGTTCAGCCAGGCCGCCCGCATGCGCGCGCGCCGGCCGGCGTCGGCGCTGGGGGCGTCGGTGACGGGAGCGTCGGCGACGGGAGCGTCGGCGACCGCGGCGGATCCGGGGAGCGACCGTGCGTTCACGCTCGGGAGGTGTGTGGCCCAGCGCCCACGTTGAGCGGCGGCGCTGCGGGCCGAGCGCGCATTCGGGAGCCGCGGCAGGCACCGTCGCCGAGCCGGTGTACGCATGATGCCCTCGGGGCGCCGTCTGCCGCCACGTCGCGTATGTCGACACGCGCGCTCGCGCGTGGCTCAGGGACGGCGCACCGCGATGCTGCCGAGCTGGTACTCCAGCGGGGTCGGGAGCCCGGTGATCCGCAGGAGCGCGCTGACGTCGTAGGCTCCCGGCTGCAGCGTGCCGGATCGCAGCGGCAGGCGGACATTGCGGCCCTCACGGAACGGCGGCTCGAAAGCGAGGCTCACCGCAATCGTGTCCACGCCCGATGCCCGCAGCCGCAGCTCGACCCGCTCGATCGCGCGGCAGGCGAGAATGCCCTGTGGCGACAGCGACAGCGCGAGCTCCACGTCGCCCGCGATGGAGTCGCGCGACACGATCGCCCCTGGCCCGGGCGGAAGCGGCGCGCCCGGCCGGACGAATCCCCAAGGCACCACCCAACCGACGGCGGGCGCCGTCACCGGCACCTCGAGCGTCGCGGCCCGGGTCGAGTCGGCCACGCTGGTCGCGGTCACGCGCAGCACACCGGGCGGATAGCAGCTGGTGAGCAGGCCGGTGGGGGAGACCCCGCCCGAAGGGGACGGTGCACTGGACCACCGAACGGCGGTGTCCACTCCGGGATCGGCATCGACGACGGCCTGCAGCTGCACGGAGGCACCGACCGACAGCGCGAAGGCGCTCGGCTCGATGCGCACCGCCCGCACGCCGCGCACGCGAAGCGGAGCCGCGGCATCGGCGCACGCGATGCTGATCGTGGCTGGCAGCGCGAGCGCGATGCGAACGGTGCGAGGGGTAGGCATCCGAGCGGGTCGAGGAATCCCGTGTCGTCCGACGCTCACGTTCCGCTGCAAGGATCCGAGCCGAGCGCGCACACTGGAGGCGAGCGCCGCAGCCGAGCCGGAAGAAGCCTGGTGCTGCGCACGCCTTGGCAGCCGCAACGCCACGTTAGCCGCCCGCCCCGACGGCGCCGGCCGGCGGCGCGTCCGGCGTGAGCGTCAGGAGCACGGCGAGCAGCGCGTCGCGCGCTTCCGGCGTCGTGGCGTGGACGTTCCCGTAGACTTCGTGGAGGTCGTCGAGGTGCCCGTCCACGACGGCGGAGTGCGCCGTCGCTCCCTCGCCGGAGGTGTACGCATGGCGCCGCACGCGCAGCGGGCGGCCGCCCACGACGGCGTGGCGATCCGCCGCCGTGTAGCCGGCGAGCGCGTGGAGGCCGGGCAGCCCGGGCGCGGTCGAGATCATGCACTCCAGCGTGTCGCCGTTCGGCCACTCCCACGCGTCGACCTCGACATGGCTGCCCGCGACCGGCGCGTCCGCGGCGGGCGGTGGGTCCCGCGCGTCGTCCGCCTGCGCCCGCGCCTCTGCAGGGAGCCAGATGGTGGCGGGGTAGGTCTCCAGGCGCACGGGCGTGAGCGCATCGCGGACGGCCGGCGCCACCTCGCAGGGCGGCAGCTCGCGGATGCGCGCCTGCTGGTCGCGGACGTGCCAGGGCGCCGGGCCGCTGCCGTCGCTCACAGCGTCGACCCACTCGACGTCCGCCCAGTCGTCGGGCGAGTCGGGCTGCTGGCTCGTGGGGTCCATGGCGTCGATCCTCCGGGTGCGGCTAACGCCCAGGTTCAGCTGCGTACGAGGGCAATCAAAGCCGAGGCGCAGCCGAGGCAAATCCCTAGCGCGTACGTCAGCTGCAACGCTTCGTTCGCCAGCAGGCACGTCACAGCCCGTTCTCGTGCGACGAGAGCCACGCACTGAACCGGGACCGTGCGATGTCGCGCGCCACCTCGGTGGGCCAGAACAGGTCCGCCCCGCCGTCGTAGGGGGCGTACGCCGCTCCGGTGGCCCAGTTCACCAAGATGAGCCGCAGGCGATCCTCCGCGACCTCCGAGAGCGCCGCGTCGAGGATGCCCGGACGCCACGGAAGGCGGCCCGCGAAGATGGAGGTCGCGTCACTGTCCTCGTCCTCGGGGGCAAGGCGCATCACCGGTGGCGCGTTCGGGAGCCACGCACGCAGCGGGTGGTCGCCCGGTAGCGCGTGGCTGCCGGTGTCATCGTAGCCGAGTAGCACGCAGGGCGCGCCGTCGATGATGGCGTCCGCGGCTGCGTTGTGTCGCGCGAGGAGCACCGCGCGCTCGGCATCCGAGTCGGGATAGCGCTTGCTCCCTGGAAGCGAGTGCATGCGCAGCCACCGTGCCGCATGGGTGCGCATGGACCAGCCTCGGGGAACGGTTCCCGGATACCAAGCTCGCCAGCGCGTGCGAAACGCAGCAGGGTCGATCATCCGGCCACGCACGAAGCGTGTCGCTGGCTAGCGCCCACGTTCAGCTGCGGGCGGACGACAGCGCGCCGAGCGAGGCGAGGCGAGTCCGCTGCCCGTCCGTCTGCTGCAACGCCACGTTGGGCGGCGGCGCGCCGACGCTCGCGCGACTCGCCTAGCGGCCGCCGACCGCCCGCCACTGTCCGCCGATCCGGAACGCCACGACCCGTGGCAGCGTGTCGTCGGGCGACGGCTCACGCCACCAGGTGAACAGGTAGACGCCGTGCTCGACCGGCGCCTCGCGTTCCTCCTGGCGCCACACGGCCCGCACCGCGTCGGCTCCGGCCGGCGCCTCGTCCCAGAGCGCGACGACGCCAAGCGCGGACGCCTCATCCGTCCGCGTCCAACCGACGCCACCGCCGTTGCCATCGATCCCACCGTGCCAGCCGCCGTCTACCCGTCCGACCGTCCCGCCGTACAGGTAGCGGTACTCCGCCGGGCCCGTGTCGAGGACGACGAACCCCGCGTCGCCGTCGACCGCAACGGCGAGCACCCGGCAGTGCGCCGCCGGGAAGCCCTGCATCGCGGCTGCCTCGGGTGTCGGAAAGAGGTCGGAAGACATGGCGCGGAGGTGCGGGTCACCGCGGACGTATGGACGCCTACGGGACGACCGTGCCTGCGCCGCCCAACGCCCACGTTCAGCCGCGCAGGAACCTACCGAGGCGCCGAGCGGCGCGCGGCGTACCCGGCTCCTGCGTCAGCTGCAACGCCACGTTCGGCGACGGCTTCGCGCACGCGCATGCTGCCGCCGCTGGCAGGAGCGATCGATCGTACAGCGACGGTCCCGGGATGCCCGCGAGCGCCTACCTGCCGATCGGG
>CBHYLO010000072.1:0-11861 GCA_966128675.1 uncultured bacterium
GCCGCGCGCTCGTGCGCCAGCAGCCGCTCCAGCTGCGCGCGCAGCGCGGGCGCCTGGCGCGGCTGGTCGCCCGCGTCGAGGGCCACCGTCTCCAGCGCGGGGCGCAGCCGCTCCGCGACGCGGCGCTCGAGGTCGCGCACGCGGTCGGCGTCGAGCGTCGCCCGGCGGGCCACGAACCGCTCCAGCAGCGCGAACGCCTCGTCGTCGAGGAGCAGGCCGCGCGCGGGCGACGCGGACGACGGCGCCGCGGCGGCGGCCGCCGGGTGGGCCGCCGTGCGCTCGCGGATCACGAGCGTGCCGGCGACGAGGTCGCCCAGCCGCTTGCCGCGCCGCGAGACCAGCGCGGCGATCATGCCCACCGCGTACAGGAAGCCCGGCTGCGCGTCCAGCACGCGCAGCAGGTTGCGCACGGCCGCCTGCCCGAAGCCGACCGAGAAGCCGCCGTCCTGCACCACGCGCAGCCCGAGCCACCGCTTGCCCGGCGTCTGCCCGTCGTTGAGCCACTCGAACAGCACGTAGTAGCCCCACAGGATCGCGAACTCCACGAGGAAGAGCAGCGCCAGCAGCCACACGCCGCCACGCCCGAGCGCGGCCAGGACCGCGCCGCCGGCGATGCCCACGACCGTCATCAGCACGACGACCAGGATCGCGTCGACCAGCGCCGCGGCGCTGCGCGACCCGAGCCCCGCGACGGAGAAGTCGAGCGTGACCAGCTCCGGCGTCTCGATCTCGACGCGCGGGTCGAGCACGGGCGAGGACGCGCGCGTGGGAGGGCGCGTGGCGGGGCGCGTGCTCGGCGGCGGGGCGTGCGGGGCGGTCATCGGCGCGGCGGGGAGGGGTGCGCGCTGACTGGGCGCCGGGCCGGGGCGGCGTATGGGCGCACTAACGGGACGGGCCCCGGCGCGTATGCGCCGGGGCCCGTCCCGTTCGCGTGCGCCGCCCCGCTCAGGGCAGCGCCGTCGCCAGCGGGATGCTCGACCCGTACTTCAGGTTGATGACGCGGATGATGTCGTTCGCGATCTCCACGTGCGCCGACGCCGACGGATGGATGCCGTCGAACGAGATCGCGGTGCCGTACGGCGCCGCGACCGACGTCAGGTTCGGGATCGGCGAGATCACCGCGACGTTCTGCTTCAGGCGCGCGAGCGTCGTGTTCGGGTCGTAGTACGCCCACCCGAGCGCCGTCGCGCGCTGCGCGATGTACGCGTTGTACGCCGCCACGCGCGCGCTCAGCGCCGTCGCCTCGGCCGCGTCGAGGATGCCGCTCGTGCCGAACGTGCCCGCGCCCGGGATGGTGATCGGCGCGCAGGCGAACGGGATCGCCTGGTTGGCCGGCAGCACCTGGGCGGCGGCGGCCACCGTCAGCAGGTAGCCCACCGACACGCCCGCCGTCGTCGTCGCCGTGCAGTTCGGGAGGACCTGCAGCGTGCGCCCATTGCGCAGGAAGCCCTGCTCGAAGGCCGTGCGGAACCCGCCGATGTTGTTGACGATCGCCTGGGCCGTGAACACCGACGGCACGTTGGTCACGTCGACCACGCCGATCAGCAGCCCGTGCTTGTCCTGCACCGCCGGCGTGCTCGCGAGCCCGGCCAGGATGCGGTCGTAGTTGGCCGTGAAGGTGGCCACCGGCGTCGCGTTGGTCGTGTCGCCGCCGAGCGCGGAGCCCAGCACGTCGTTGTTGCCGATCCAGACGCTGACGAACGTCGGAGCCTCGGCCGCCGCCAGCTCGACCTGCGTGCGTCCGCCGAGGATCAGCGTCGTCAGCGGGTTGCCGGTGGAGCCGGGCGCGTTGGTGACGTTCGCCGAGTTGGCGCCCGGCACCGCGACGTTGTTGAGGAAGGTCGTCGTCGACGTGCGCGCGCAGACGGTGCTGGGACGCGTGAACGTGCCGGCGGCCGCCTGGAACGCGGTGATCGCGTCGGGGAGCGGCGCGCAGCCGGGGCCCGTGAGGAACGGCGCCGAGTAGCTGGTGCCGAGCGCGCGCGCGATGAGCGCCGGGTAGGCGCGCCGCTGCGTCGAGTCGCTGATGCCGCCCGACTGGTAGCCGGCGGTGATGCTGTTGCCGATGGCCACGTAGCGGCTCATGAACGCCGCGTTGGCCGACGTCGGCGGCGCGGGCGCGAGGATCAGCTCGGGGTCCTTGGCGCAGGCGCCGGCCAGCGCCAGGACGGCGGCCGGCAGCGTCGCGCGGGCGACGCGTCGCGCGCGGGAGTGGGTCGGGGTCCGCATCAGAAGCGCGCCTTGAGGCTGACGGAGAAGATGTTCGCGTTGAGCGAGTACCAGCCGTTGTTCAGCGTCTGGACCGACTGCGCGGCGGAGAGGGTCGCCGGGCGCTCGTCGGTGCGGCCGCGCCGCCCCTCGGTCTCGACGCGCAGGTAGGCCGCGTCGAGCGTCAGGTTGCCGCCGAGCGGGATGCCGAGACCGCCCGAGAAGTTGTAGCGGTTCATGTCGGGGAGCAGCGGCGTGACCGTCTGGTCGGGCGCCGGCGACTCGGCGTAGCTGAAGCCCAGGCGGCCGGCGACGCCGTCCAGCATCCCGCTCATCGCCTCGCGGCCGAAGCGGTGCTCGAGGCCCACGCGGTACGAGTTGATGTCGTCGTACTCCTCGATGAGCGAGCGCGAGAGCGGCGACGCGGCGCCGCTCGACGTGGCCGGGAAGCTCACGGGCAGCACGTCGAACGAGCTCCAGAAGGTGCGCGCGTAGTCGGCGGAGAGCGTCGTGCGCGGGAGCCCCGTGAAGCCGATGCCGACCTGGAACTGCGCCGGGTGCTTGATCGCGGTGCTCGCCGTCTGCCCCGGGGCGAGCGTGCCGCCGGCCTGGAACTGCGGCGCGGTGAGCTGGGCCAGCGTGGTGCCGGCCGGCGCGCCGAGCGCGTTGCCGCCCGGCAGCACGTAGGACGCGGCGCCCGCCGACGGCGCGAACGTCGCGTCGGCGTCGTCGTACTCGAACTTCACGCTCGTCAGGTAGCGCGCGCCGAGGCTCAGGCTCGGCGCGAGCGTGAGCTGCGCGCCGACGTGCGCGCCGTAGGCGAGCTTGCTGCCGCCCTTGATGCGCGCCGTCGCGAACTCGGTGCCCGGCGCGAAGCCGAGCTGGCCGAAGCGCGTGCCGGCGGGCGCCGGCGCGGGCGCCAGCTGCTGCGAGAAGTCGATGGCCTGGCGGATCTCGATCGACGAGTGGCCGATCACCGGGCCGGCGCCGATGGCGAGGCGCCCGGGCACGACCTCGAACGCGATCGTCGGCTGCACGTAGATGGTCTGCAGCGACGCCTTCTGCGCGGCGAAGCGCCCGCTGAAGTCCTCCGCCCACTGCGACGTGAGGCCGTAGGGCACGTACGCGGCGACGCCGAGCGCGAGGCGGCTGCTCATGGGGCCGCGGCCCTTCCACGTGGCGCCGAGGAACGGCGGGAACTCGACCGGGACGTCGCCCTCCTCGCGCCGCGCGGTGACGTCGTGCGTGAAGCTGCCCTTCACCTGGATGGCGGTCACGCCGCCGTAGAGCGAGAGCCCGCGCGGCACGCTCGCCGCGGCGCCGGGGTTCCAGTAGAGCACCGAGGCGTCCTCGCAGGGCGCGCCGGTGACGGCGAAGCCGCGCGCGACCGCGCAGCTGCCGATCTCGTTGAGGCCGAACCCCTGCGCGTGTGCGGGGGACGCCGCCGCCGACAGCACGGTCGCGAGCGCCAGCGCGGGAGCGCCGCCGGCTCGCACCGCCCGGCGGGCGTGCGCACGAAACTGCATCGTGTCCATCTCCTTGGTTCTGCGGATGAGGAGACCGGACCCGTCCACGACGTGGCGAGCCCGGTCGAGGCGCGCGGCGTCGGACCATCCCGCGAGGCGGCTCCGCCGCGTCGCACGTGCCGGACGCTCACACAGTCCAGAGTGCAGGGCAAGGGGCGTGCAGCGCTGCCGGAGAACGCGGAATCGATCGTCCGGGAACCACCGACCCGGCCCGCGCCCTCATACGTCGACGCGGCGCCCGATGCCGCGTCCCGGGCGCGCAGGGGCGCGCCCGGCATCGACACTCGTGTGGAGGGGTGGAGTCATGTTCCGTACGATCACGCGCCGGAGCGCTCGCATCGCCGCCGTCGCCGCGCTCGGCGTCGCGCTCGCGGCGCCCGGGGCCGCGCAGGCGCAGTCGCAGGACATCGTCGAGACGGCGGTCGCCGCCGGCCAGTTCACCACGCTCGCCAAGGCGCTCGGCGCCGCCGGGCTGGTGGAGACGCTGAAGGGCACGGGGCCGTTCACCGTGTTCGCGCCGACCGACGCGGCGTTCGCCAAGCTGCCGCCGGGCGCGCTCGACGCGCTGCTGCAGGAACCCGCGAAGCTCAAGGCCGTGCTGCTGTACCACGTCGTCCCGGGCAAGGTCCTGGCGGCCGACGTCGTGAAGCTCTCGTCGGTGAAGACCGTCGGCGGCCCGTCGGCGCGCATCATGATGCACGGCGGCGCGCCGATGATCGGCGACGCCTCGATCGTGGAGACCGACGTCGCCGCCACCAACGGCGTGATCCACGTCATCGACACGGTGCTGATGCCGCCGGCCGGAGGGGCGCCGGTCCGCAAGGACGGGTACTGAGCCCGCGGCGGGGCCGACGCGGGGAGGGGCGCATGCCGCGCTCCTCCCCGCGTCGTATTTTCC
The DNA here is from genome assembly GCA_966128675.1 of uncultured bacterium. Lineage (GTDB taxonomy): Bacteria > Gemmatimonadota > Gemmatimonadetes > Gemmatimonadales > Gemmatimonadaceae > Roseisolibacter. The sequence goes on from CBHYLO010000072.1 coordinate 4,633, forward strand.
GGGGCCCGTCATCCGTCCTCCCCCGCCCCTCGCTCTCCGTGCCCCAGCTCCTCTCCCGGCTCGCGCGCCGCGCGCGCCGCGCCTCGCTCCTGCCGGTCCTGCTGCTCGCGACCGGCGCCGCCACCGCCGGCGCGCAGGCCCCCACGCCGAGCGGCCCGGGTGGCCCGCCGGCCGACCTCGTGGTCACCAACGCGCGCATCTACACGGTCGACGGCAGCCGCCCGCTGGCCGCGGCGATGGCGATCCGCGGCGGACGCGTGCAGTTCGTCGGCGACGCGCGCGGCGCGCTCGCGCTCAAGGGGAACGCCACGCGCGTGCTCGACCTCGGCGGCCGCGCGGTGATCCCGGGCATGGTGGACGCGCACGGCCACCTGTCGGGGCTCGGCCTCGGGCTCCGCAACGTCGATCTGGTGGGCACGACGTCGTACGACAGCGTGATCGCCCGCGTCGCGGCGCGCGCGCGCACGACGCCGAAGGGGACGTGGATCGTCGGGCGCGGCTGGGACCAGAACGACTGGGGCGACACGCGCTTCCCGACGCACGAGGCGCTCTCGCGCGCGATCCCCGACCATCCGGTGCTGCTCGAGCGCGTGGACGGCCACGCGTCGCTCGTGAACGCCGCGGGCATGCGCGCCGCCAGCATCACCCGCGAGACGAAGGATCCCACCGGCGGGCGCCTGGAGCGCGGCGCCGACGGCGAGCCGACCGGCGTGTTCGTGGACAACGCGCAGGGGCTGGTGGACCGCGTCATCCCCGCCGCCACGCGCGAGGAGCGGCGCGAGGCGCTGCGCGCCGCGACGCGCGAGCTGCACCGCTACGGCCTGGTGGGCGTGCACAGCGCCGGCGAGAGCCGCTCCACCATCGAGCTGATGGAGGAGATGGCGCAGAAGGGAGAGCTGGACCTGCGCGCCAACGTCATGATCTCCGACGACAGCGCCGCGCTCGCCCACTACTTCGCGCGCGGCCCGCGCCGCGCGCTGCACGACGGCCGCATCTGGGTCAGCAGCGTGAAGCTCTACGCCGACGGCGCGCTCGGCTCGCGCGGCGCGGCGCTGCTGGAGCCGTACACGGACGACCCGAACAACAAGGGCCTGCTCGTCTCCGCGCCGGCGCACATCCAGGACGTCGCGGTGCGCGCGCTGCGCGCGGGCTTCCAGGTCAACACGCACGCCATCGGCGACCGCGGCAACCGCCTGGTGCTCGACGCCTACGAGGCCGCGCTGCGCCAGGTGCCCGTGGCCGACCACCGCTTCCGCGTCGAGCACGCGCAGATCCTCCACCACGAGGACGTGCCGCGCTTCGCCGCGCTGGGCGTGATCCCGAGCATGCAGGCCAGCCACCAGACGAGCGACATGTACTGGGCCGGCAACCGCCTCGGCACCGGGCGGCTGCTCGGCGCGTACGCGTGGCGCGCGCTGATCGACGCCGGCTCGATCGTGCCGAACGGCAGCGACTTCCCGGTCGAGCTGGTGAACCCGCTCATCTCGTTCCACGCGTCGGTGTCGCGGCAGGACGCGCGCAACTGGCCCATCGGCGGCTGGTACCCGGAGCAGCGCATGACGCGCGACGAGGCGCTGAAGTCGATGACGCTCTGGCCCGCGTTCGCGGCGTTCCAGGAGCAGGAGCTCGGGTCGCTGGCGCCCGGCAAGCGCGCCGACTTCGTGGTGCTGGACCGCGACATCATGCGCGTGCCGGCCGAGGAGATCCTGGGGACGCGCGTGCTGGCGACCTACTTCGGCGGCAAGGCCGTGTACGAGGCGACGCCCTGAGGGACGTCCGCGGGCTGGCCGCCGCCCTGACCACGGCCCTCACCTGGGGCCTGGTCGGCACGATGGTGCGGCTGCTCCCCGCGCTCGCGCCGGTCGAGGTGGTGGCGGGCCGGCTGGCGTTCGCGCTCGTGGCGGCGGTGCCCGCGCTGGCCGTGCCGCGCGCCCGCGTGGAGGTCGCACAGGCCGTCCGGCGCGGCGCGGCGTGGACGCTCGCGGCGCTGATGGGGAGCTACTACCTGCTGGCCGTGATCGCCTTCCGGCTGGCGCCCGTGGCCGACGTCGCGCTGCTGCTGGCGACGGCGCCGCTGTGCGCGCTGGGGCTGCGCCGGCTGCGCGGCGCGGCCGTCACCGCCGCGGAGCGCGACGGCGCGCTGCTGGCGCTCGCGGGCGTCGCGCTGACGCTCGTGCCCTCGCTCCAGAGCGCGCTCGCGGGCGCGGGCGACGCGGCGCGCCTGCGGCTACTCGGCGACGCGCTGGCGCTCGCCGCGGCGACGGCGTCGGCGGCGTACGCGATGCGCTTCCGCGCCGCGCAGGCCGCGCGCACCGCGCCCACGCCGCTCGGCGTCGCGCTGCTGACCTTCGCGCTCGGGACCGCGGCGCTGGCCGCGCGGGCGCTCGTCGCGGGCGCGCCGCTGGTGCCGCTGTCGCGCCTCGACGGGCGCGCGCTGGGCGTGCTCGCGGCGCTCGGCGTCGTCTCGACGCTGGTGCCGACGCTCGCATTCGCGACGGCCGCGCGGCGCCTGCCGCCGGTGCTCACGAGCGCGACGCAGCTGCTGGTGCCGGTCGTCTCCGCGCTCGCCGCCGCCGCGGCGCTCGGCGAGCGCCCGTCGGCGTGGCTGCTCCCGGGCGGCGCGCTCGTCGCGGTGGGGCTCCTGCGGCTGGTGCGCGGCACGCGCTGAGCCATCCCGAGCATCCGCCTCCCCGAGCTGCAGAAGGCAGCAGGGATCGAGATCGGATTCACAAGGACAGGATCTGATGTACGCTCCTCGCGGCGCATGGAACGACGCGCCGCGAAGATTTCACATCAGATCCTGTCCGTTCAATCCGCTCAATCCTGTCGAAGCCGTTCGCCGTTCTGGGTCCGGCGCGCCAGGGCAGGGGTCGGCGAACGAGGGCTACGGATGCTCCGGATGAGACGGATCGTGCGGATCGTTCCTCTCGGGAGCAGGGAGCGTCGCCGCCACGCGGAGCGATCCGCCTCATCCGCTCCATCCGGAGCATCCGTAGCACCCACGAGTAGTTCGTGTCAGGCACGGCGCGACGCTGGCGGCGGAGGGCACGGAGCCGATCACTGGGCACCTTCATTAGCTTCGCCGCATGCGCGTCGTCTCCCTCCTCCCCGCCGCCACCGAGATCGTCGCGGCACTCGGCGCCGCCGACCGGCTGGTGGGCGTCACGCACGAGTGCGACTTCCCCACGGCCGCGGTGGCGGGCCGAGCGCGCGTCACGCGCGCCGCGATCCCGTCGCAGGCCGACGGCGCGTCGGCCGGCGCGATCGATGTCGCGGTGCGCGCGCTGGCCGCGACCGGCGCGCCGCTGTTCGCGCTGGACGAGCCGGCGATCGTCGCCCTGCGCCCCGACGTGCTGCTGACGCAGGCGCTGTGCGACGTCTGCGCCGTGTCCGAGGGCGACGTGCGGGCGCTGGCCGCGCGCCTGCCGCACGCGCCGCGCATCGCGACGCTCGGCGGCACGACGCTGGAGGGCGTGCTGGACGACGTGCGCGCCGTCGCCGCGGCGCTGGACCTCGACGCGGCCGGCGCGGCGCTCGTGGAGGCGGCGTGGGCGCGCGTGCGCCACGTGCACGAGACGCTCAAGGCGGCCCGCGCGCCGCGCCCGCGCGTCGCGGTCGTCGAGTGGACCGATCCCGTCTTCCTCGCCGGCCACTGGGGCCCGGACCTCGTGCGCCGCGCGGGCGGCATCGACGTGCTGGGCACCGTCGGCGCGCACTCCACGACCGTCGCGATCGACGCGCTGGCGGCGGCCGAGCCGGAGGTCGTGCTCGTCGCGCCCTGCGGCTACGACCTCGCGCACGCGGCGGCCGAGGCGCGCGCGCTGCTGGCCGACGCGCGCTGGGCGTGGCTGCGCGGGCGCACCGTGTGGGCGCTCGACGCCAACGCCTTCCTCAGCCGCCCCGGGCCGCGCCTGGTGGACGGCGTGGAGCTCTTCGCGCGGCTGCTGCACCCCGCGCTGTTCGGCGCGCCCGACCCCGCCCGCGCGACGCGCCTGGCCTGAGGCGGCCCGCCGTCGGCGCGCCTCTCAGCGCGGCTTGGCGGTCATCCAGAGGCGCACGGCGATCACCAGCAGGAAGACCGCGAACGCGCGCTTCGCCTGCACCGGCGACAGCAGCTGGTTGAGCTTCGCCCCGCCGTAGGCGCCGAAGAACAGGCCCGCGGCCAGCAGCAGCGCCGACCGGACGTCGAGGTTCCCGGTGCGGTAGTACTCCCAGGCCCCCAGCGCGCCCACCGGCAGGAGGAGGGCGCCGAGCGAGGTGCCGGTGGCGGCGGCGGGCGTCATCCGCGCGAAGAAGAGGAGCGCGGGCACGATGACCACGCCGCCGCCGATGCCGAACAGTCCCGAGAGGACGCCGGCGGCCAGCCCGATGCCGAAGAGGATGACGAGGAGCATGGCGAAAGTCTCCGCCGCCGTGACGCCGTGGGCAAGCGGTCGTCGGAGAGACGCGCCCCCTGATGGCGGCGAAGTCATCAGGGTTGACAGCCGCCCCTCCCCCCGCGTTCGTCCCCGGATGCTCTCCGAGACCTCCTACGCCTTCCTGAAGCGCCTGCTCGAGACCCCCGGCCCCTCCGGCTTCGAGCGGGCGCCCGCGCGCGTCTGGCGCGACGAGGCCCGCGGCTTCGCCGAGGTGCACGGCGACGTCATGGGCAACAGCTTCGCCGTCGTGAACCCCGGCGGCTCGCCCACCATCCTGCTGGCGGGCCACATCGACGAGATCGGGCTGATCGTCACCTGGATCGACGACGCGGGCTACGTCTACTTCGCCCCGATCGGCGGCTGGGACCCGCAGGTGCTCGTCGGCCAGCGCGTCCGGCTGCAGGGCCGCGACGGCGAGGTGCTCGGCGTGATCGGCAAGAAGCCGATCCACCTGATGAAGCCCGAGGAGCGCGAGAAGGCGTCGAAGATCACGGACCTCTGGATCGACATCGGCGCGACGAGCAAGGCCGAGGCGCAGGCGCGCGTGCACGTCGGCGACGCGGGCGTGATCGACGCCCGCATGATCGAGATGCCGAACGGCCGCATCGTCTCGCGCGCGATCGACGACCGCGTGGGCGCGTTCATCGTGCTCGAGGCGGCGCGCCGGTACGCGGAGAAGCCGGGCGCGGCGCGCGTGGTCGCGGTGGCGACGACGCAGGAGGAGATCGCGTGGCGCGGCGGCGGCGCGATCGTGGGCGCGGTGCGCGTCTCGCCGGCGATGTCGGTGGTGGTCGACGTGACCTTCGCCAGCGACCACCCGGGCATCGAGAAGAAGGAGCACGGCGAGGCGTCGCTCGGCGGCGGCCCGGTGCTGACGCGCGGCTCGATCGTGTCGCCGGTCGCCTTCGGCCTGCTGCGCGACGCGGCGGAGACGCTGAAGTCGCCGTACACGGTGCACGCCGCCGGCCGCGAGTCGTTCACGGACGCGGACGCGATCCACAACGCGCGCGAGGGCATCGCGACGGCGCTGCTGTCGATCCCGAACCGCTACATGCACTCGCCGAACGAGATGGTCGCGCTGGAGGATCTCGATCGCGCGGCGGACGTGATCGCGGAAGCGTGCCGGAACGTGACGGCCGAGACCGACTTCACCGACCGCTAGGCGCTCGCGCGACTGCGGAAGACGGAACGGCGGAGGACGGACGGGCGGAAGACGGAACGGCGTGAAACGATGAGGCGGACCTCTCGGCTTGAAGCATCAAGCTCGAAGGGTCCGCCTTTCCGTCTCACGCCGCACCGTCGTCCGCTGCATCGTCCTCCGCCGTTCCGTCCTCCGCTTTACCGATCACACCGCGACGAGCCGTTGCGCTGCTTCGCGCACCGCCGGATCGTCGTCCTCCAGCACCGACCGCAGCGTCCCGTTCGCGCCCGGGCCGCGCGCCACCACCAGCGCCTCCAGCGCGGCGATGCGGAAGCGCGCGGGGCGCGGGCGCATGCCCGCCGGCAGCGCGGCGCGCACCAGCTTCTCCACCGCGTCGGGCGTGCCGATGCGCCCCAGCCCCGCCAGGAGGCCGAGCTGCACGTCGTCGTCCTCCTCGGCGTCCAGCGCGAGCGAGAGCGGCGTCGCCACGCGCGCCTCGCGGTTGCGGGCGAACGCCTCCACCGCGTGCAGCCGCACCCGCGGCGAGCGGTCGTGCAGCATCTGCTGCAGCGCGAGCCGCGCGGTGCGCGTGTCGAGCTTCGCCAGCGCGCCCGTCGCCGCCTCGCGCACGCGCTCGTCCGGATGGTCGAGCAGCCGCGCCAGCGCGGCGTCGGCCCGCTCGGCCTCCATCTCGCCCAGCAGGCACGCGGCGTTGCGCACGATGTACCACTGCGAGTGGCCGAGCGCGCCGATCAGGATCGGGATCCCCGCGCGGAGCTGCACGATCGCGTCGAAGAAGACGCGCCGCTCCTCCATCGCGTCGGCCGCCATCAGGAACGCGATCAGCGTCGCGCCGCCCGTCGGGCCGCAGCGGTCGATGGCGTCGAGGTGCGCGCGGTACGTGGCCACGTCGCCGGCGGTCGTCGGCAGCAGGCGCGTCACCATCCGCAGCACCGACGGCGTCGAGAGCGCGTCGATCACGCGCCCGATGCTCGCGCGCACCACGTCGGCCTCGGCCTCGCGCTCGGCGCGCACCAGCCCCACCAGCACCGCGGCGAGCGCGGGCGCCTCGCCCGCCGCCTCGTGCGCGTCGGCCAGCGCCGTCAGCACCTCCAGCGCCTGGTGGGCCTCGTGCACCGCCACCGGCGTCACCGCGCCGCGCAGGCGGAACAGCTGCCGCGTGATCGGCGCCTGCTGCGCCGCGGGCACGGGCAGCCCCGCGCCCTCCGCCTCCGCTTCCGCGGCGCGCGAGATCGTCACGCGCCAGAGCCGCAGCGACGCGACGCGGCGCTCGAACGCGGCCTCGTCGGCCGCGGGGGCCTCGGCCAGCAGGCGCGCGCACTGCAGCAGCTCGACCGCCGTCGCGTGCTGGCGCACCTCCAGCCGCCGGATGCCGTGCGCCTCCAGCCGCTCGCGCAGCGCGTCCGCGCCGTCGCGGGCGGCCACGCCGTCGATGAGCAGGCGGTCGCCCTCGCGCTGCCAGAGCAGCGTCCCCTCGCGCGCCGCCGCCGCCAGACGCCGCAGCGTCTCGCGCACGTCGTCGGCGCGGCTGCCGGGGGTGCGCAGCTGCCGGACGAGCCGGGTCAGATGATCGGTGGCGTCCTCCTTTCGCATGCCCTCCAGTGTCGGCGGATTTCATGACGACTTTAGCACGATCTGTCACGGTCGCC
>CBHYLO010000073.1:0-11703 GCA_966128675.1 uncultured bacterium
AGCCGCGCGCCGTCGAGCGTCGCGGCGCCGCCGGCCGCGCCCAGCGCGGCGGCGCGGCGCTCGCCCGCGCGCAGCAGCGCCGCCGCGTCGTCCACGCACGGGGCGTCGTAGTACGCGCACAGCGGCTCGGCGTGGCCGTCGGGATGCCGCGGCAGCGCAGCGCGCGCGCCGGCCCGCCCCAGCGCGAGCAGCGCCCGCAGCAGCGCCGGCGTGACGAAGGGCATGTCCCAGGCGACGACGAGGACGGGCGCGCGCGCGTGCCAGAGCGCGGCGTGCAGGCCGCCGAGCGCCCCCGTGTCGCGGTGCACGTCGCCGACGACGCGCACGCCGGGCAGCCAGTCGCCGGCGTCCGGCGCGTGGGCGACGAGCAGCAGCGGGTCGCACGCCGCGCGCAGCGCCGCCGCCACGCGGTCCCCGATGCGCGCGCCGCCGACCGTCGCCAGCCCCTTGGGGCGGCCGCCGAAGCGCGACGCGCGGCCGCCGGCGAGGATCACGCCGGTGGGCCGCGACGCGCACGCGTCGTGAGACTCGCGGAGGTCCATGAGTCGGGCAGATGGCAGGAACTTCATGACACGGCCGCGCGGCGATGCCCGGACGGGTGCAAGCTGGCGCCCGGCCGCGCGGCGTCAATCGCGCGGCTCGCGGCGCACGGAGTAGATTGCCCGCGTGCGCGCGGACGGCCCGGAGGTCCGCGTCGCCACTCCCTCCGCCGTCCCTCCCTCCGCATGGCCAAGCGCGTCCTCATCGTCGAGAGCCTGCCCGCCGCGGCGGGGGAGATCGGAGCGCGCCTGTCGCGCCTCGGCTACGCGGTGGCGGCGGTCGCCGACACGGTCGCGCGCGCGGCGTCGCTGGCCACCGAGCGGGCGCCCGACGTCGCGGTCATCGGCGCGGCGTTCCGCGCCCCGGAGGACGGCCCGTCCGTCGCGGCGGCGATCCGCTTCGCGCGGCCGATGCCCGTCGTGCGGCTGCTCGCGGCCGACGCGGCGGACGACGCGTCGGGGCGCGAGGAGGCGGCGCTTCCGGGCCCGCTGGACCTCGTGCTGCCGTGCACCGACCGCGAGCTGCGCACGACGCTGGAGCTCGCGCTCTGCCAGTACCACGGCGCGCGCGCGACGCACGACCTGGAGCGCTTCTTCGCCGTGTCGCAGGACATGTTCTGCTTCCTCGACTTCAACGGCTACTTCCGCCGGCTGAACCCGGCCTGGGAGCGCACGCTCGGCTGGACGCGCGAGGAGATGATGTCGCGCCGCTTCATCGAGTTCGTGCATCCGGACGACCGCGAGCGCACGCTGCAGCAGAACGGCCAGGTGCGCGGCGGCGGGCTCGCGCGCGGCTTCGAGAACCGGTACCAGTGCCGCGACGGCTCGTACCGGTGGCTGCTGTGGAACTCCGCGCCATCGACCACCGACCGGACCATCTACGCCGTCGCCCGCGACATCACCGCGCGCCGCGCGGCCGAGGACGAGCGGGCGCGCCTGATCGACGAGCTGCAGGCGTCGCTGGCGGAGGTGCAGACGCTGCAGGCCATCCTCCCGATCTGCTCCTACTGCCGCCGCATCCGCGACGACAAGGACTACTGGGACTCGGTGGAGAGCTACCTCGCGCGCCACACGCGGACGCGGTTCAGCCACGGCATCTGCCCGCACTGCATGGCGACCGAGGTCGAGCCGCAGCTGGCGAAGCTCGAGAACGACTGACTTCCGCGCTCACCGCGGCGGCGAACCCTCCGACCGCGCGACGCTGACGCGCACGCTCTTGGAGGTCGGCGTGTTGCTGCGCCGCGCGGTGCTGCGCACCGGCACCAGCACGTTGCCCTCGGGGAAGTAGGTCGCCGTGCACCGGCGCGGGATGGCGTAGGGCACCACCACCCAGTGCGGCGCGGTGCGCGTCTCGCCCTCGAAGTGGCTCGTGAGGTCCACGAGGTCGCCCGCCGCGAGGCCCGCGTCCGCCATGTCGTCGCGGTTCATGAAGACCACGCGCCGGCCGCCGAAGACGCCGCGATAGCGGTCGTCGAGGCCATAGACGACCGTGTTGAACTGGTCGTGCGTGCGGATGGTCATCATGAGGTACTGGCCCACGGGCAGGTCGTGCCGCGGGATCTCGTGCACCGTGAACCGCGCCTTCCCGACGCCGTTGTCGAACCGCCGCGCGTCGCGCACGGCGTTGTACAGGTACCACGGGCCGCGGCGGATGCGCGCGTTGAAGTCGGCGAAGCCGGGGACGACGCGCGCGATGTGGTCGCGCACGCGGTCGTAGTCGTCGGCCAGCGCGCTCCACGGCACCGTCGTGCGGGCGCCGAGGGTGGCCTGCGCGAGGCGGGCGACGATGCGCGGCTCGCTCAGCAGGTGCTCGCTCGCCGGCGGCAGCACGCCGCGCGACGGGTTGACGATGCCCATCGAATCCTCGACGGTGACGAACTGCTCGCCGCCGGGCTGCACGTCGTGCTCGCTGCGGTCGAGGCAGGGGAGGATCAGCGCCTGCCGGCCGGTGACGAGGTGCGCGCGATTGAGCTTGGTCGCGACGTGCGCGGTGAGCCGGCAGCGCCGCAGCGCCTCGGCGGTGAACGCCGTGTCCGGCGTGGCGGAGAGGAAGTTGCCGCCCATCGCCACGAAGACGCGGATCGCGCCGGCGTGCATCCGCTCGATGGCCTGCACCGTGTCCGCGCCGTGGTGCCGCGGCGGCGCGAAACCGAACTCCGCGCCCAGCCGGTCGAGGAACGCGTCGGGCATCTTCTCCCAGATGCCCATCGTGCGGTCGCCCTGCACGTTGCTGTGGCCGCGCACCGGGCACGCGCCCGCGCCGGGCCGGCCGAGGTGCCCGCGCAGCATCAGGAAGTTGGCGACCTCCTGGATCGTGTCGACCGCGTTGCGGTGCTGCGTCAGCCCCATCGCCCAGCAGCAGATCATGCGCTCCGAGCGCATCGCGATCTCGGCCGCCGCGCGGATCTGCGCGCGCGTCGCGCCCGACTGCTCGACGATCACGTCCCACGACGCCGCGCGCACCCCCGCCGCGAACGCCTCGAAGCCGACCGTGTGCTCGCGGATGAAGGCCTCGTCGAGCACCGTGCCCGGCCGCGCGGCCTCGTCGGCCAGCATCTCCTTCACGACGCCCTGCAGGAAGGCGACGTCGCCGTTGATGCGCACGGGGACGAACAGGTCGGTGAGCGGCGTCGCGCGGCCCAGCAGCACCGGGATCGCCTTCAGCGGGTGGCTCAGGTGCTGCGGGTTGGCGAAGGCCGTCGTGCCGACCTCCGGCAGCGGGTTCACCGTGACGATCGCGCAGCCGTTCGCCTTCGCCGCCTGCAGCGACGTCAGCATGCGCGGATGGTTGGTCCCCGGGTTCTGCCCGAAGATCCAGATCGAGTCGGCCAGCTCGAAGTCCTCGAGCGTCACCGTCCCCTTGCCGACGCCGATCGCCTCGTTCAGCGCCTCGCCGCTGGACTCGTGGCACATGTTGGAGCAGTCCGGGAGGTTGTTCGTCCCGTACTGCCGCACGAACAGCTGCCAGAGGAAGGCGGCCTCGTTGCTCGTGCGCCCCGACGTGTAGAACGCCGCCGCGTCGGGCGTGTCGAGCGCGTGCAGCTCCGCGGCGATGAGCGCGAAGGCGTCGTCCCAGGCGATGGGCTCGTAGTGCGTGGCGCCGTCGCGCAGCACCATCGGGTGCGTGAGGCGGCCCTGCGCGTTGAGCCACTGGTCGCTCTGCCGCGACAGCTCCAGCACCGAGTGCGCGGCGAAGAAGTCGGGGCCGACGCGCTTCCTCGTGGCGGCGTCGGCGACGGCCTTCGCGCCGTTCTCGCAGAACTCGGCCGTGTGGCGCGCCCCGTTGGGGCTCGGCCACGCGCAGCTCTGGCAGTCGAAGCCGTCCACCTGGTTGACGGCGAGCAGCGTGCGCACGCTGCGCACCGGCCCCATCTCGCGCAGCCCCCAGCGCGCGGTCTGCGCGACGGCGGCCACGCCCGCGGCGACCGTGCTCGCCTTCCCGACGTGCGGGTGCCCGGTCTCGGGCGGCGTCTGCGCGCTCGGCAGCTCGGAACTGTCGTCCATCCTCACTCCGTGCGGATGCGCGCCGCACCCGCGTAGACGTTGAAGCGCTGCTGGCGCACGAAGCCGACCAGCGTCGCGTCGTACGCCTGCGCCGTCTCGACCGCGAGGCTCGACGGCGCGCCGACCGCGGCGAGGACGGGGATGCCGGCGGCGAGCTGCTTGTGCACCAGCTCGAAGCTCGCGCGCCCGCTCACCAGCAGCACGCCGTCGGGCATCGGCAGCGCGCCGTCGAGGAGCAGCCGGCCGACGACCTTGTCGACGGCGTTGTGGCGCCCGACGTCCTCGCGCACGCACCGCAGTGCGCCGTCCGGCGCGAACAGCGCGGCGGCGTGCAGCCCGCCGGTGCGCGCGAAGACGTCCTGCGCGGCGCGCAGCGCGTCCGGCAGCGTGTGGAGCGTCGCCGCGTCGACCATGGGCCGCGCGGGCGGCAGCGCGATCGGCCGCGCCGCGGCGAGCGCCTCCAGCGACGTCTTGCCGCAGACGCCGCAGCTGGACGTCACGTGGAAGTGGCGCTCCAGCCGCCGCAGATCGACGGGCACGCCGGCGCGCAGCGCGACCCGCACGGTGTTGGCGTCGACGATCTCGGGCGCGCCGAGCAGCTCGTCGGCGCGCGCGAGGATCCCTTCGGCCCACAGGAAGCCGAGCGCGAGCTCGGCGTCGTGGCCGGGCGTGCGCATCGTGACGGCGACGCTGTCGGTGACGCGCCCGCCGTCGCGGTCGTGCGCCAGCTCGATCAGGAGCGGCTCCTCGACCGCGAGCAGGTCGTCGGCGTCGCGCGCCGCGCGCGCGCCCTCGACCCGCCGCACCTCGACGTGCTTCTCGTGTCGCGCGACGCCGGGCGCCGCGCTGGCATCCGCCACGCGCATGCCGCGAGATAGGCCGCGCGCGCGAGGGTGTCAATCGGCGGCGGCGCGCGGTTGACACCCTCGCGGCCCGCCGGCAACTTCGCGCCACCCACCCGTGCGACGAGGTGCCCGATGACCCGCGCGACCCGCGACCGCGCCGTCCTCGTCGAGGCGGCGGCCCGGCTCCACTTCGGCGTGCTCGACCTGCGCGGCGCGCTCGGGCGCCGCTTCGGCGGGATCGGCGCCTCGGCGCCGGCGCCCACGCTGCTCGTGTCGACCGAGCTGACGGACGGCGGCACCGTCGACGCCGTCGGCGACGACGCGACGCGCGCGCTGGACGCCGCTCGCACCTTCCTGCGCCACCACGGCATCGCGCGCGGCGCCCACGTGCGCGTGCACCGGGCGCTGCCGATGCACGCCGGGCTGGGGTCGGGGACGCAGCTCGCGCTCGCGGTGGCGCGCGGCCTGGCGGAGCTCCACGGCCTCGACACGGCGGCGCCCGCGCTCGCCCGCGCCCTGGGCCGCGGCCGCCACTCGGCCATCGGCACGATGCTCTTCGACGGCGGCGGGCTGGTGCTGGAGGGCGGCCGGCGCGTGGACCGCGACGATCCCGCCCCCTTCCTCGCGCGGCTGCCGTTCCCGCCCGACTGGCACTGCGTGGTGGCGCTGCCGGCGATGCCGCGCGCGACCGGCACCATCGAGGACCTTCCCGCCGACCTCCCGCCGGCGCGCGAGGTGGAGCGCGTCGCGCACCTCGTGCTGATGGCGCTGCTGCCCGCGCTGGCCGAGGGCGACCTGACGACCTTCGGCGGCACGCTGACGGAGATCCAGCAGCTCACCGGCCGGTGGCTGGCCGCGGCGCCGCACGGCGCGACCGCGGCCGACGCGAGCAACGACCTCGTGCCGGCGATGCTCGACTGGGGCGCCGCCGGGGCGGGGCAGAGCGCGCGCGGCCCGACCGTCTTCGGCGTCGTCGGCGGCGCGGACGCCGCCGCGACGCTGGCCGCGCGCGTGCGCGACGCGATCGGCCCGGACGGGATGGTGTGGGAGGGGCCGTTCCGGAACGTCGGCGCGCGCGAGTGGAGCGCGCCCGCCGCCGCGCTCATCGCCGCGCCCGCGGTCGCGGCGGTGAGCTAGACCGGTCGGTCAGCCGCCGATCGCCTCCAGCGCCCGCACCGCGTCGCCGACGCGCGCGACGGCGGCGTCGAGGTCGGCCTGCGCGCTGGCGAACGAGAAGCGCAGCCGCCCCTCGCCGCGCGCGCCGAACGCGCGCCCGTCGATCGCGGCCAGGCCGTGGTCCTCAAGCAGCCGGTGCGCGAGGTCGCGCGACGTGCCGCCCGTGCGCGCCAGCAGCGCGCCGAAGTCGGGGAAGACGTAGAACGCGCCCGCGGGCGTGGGGCAGCGCACGCCGGGCAGCGCGTTCAGGCCCGCCACCAGCAGGTCGCGCCGCGCGCGGTACGCGGCGACCTGCGTGGGGACGATGTCCTGCGGCCCCGTGAGCGCGGCGATGCCGGCCCGCTGCACGAACGGCGGCACGCACGTGTGGCCGTTGATCGCGAGCGTCGTCAGCGGCTCCACCCAGCGGCGCGGCGCGACGAGGTAGCCCAGGCGGTAGCCCGTCATCGCGAACGTCTTGGAGAAGCCGTCGATGAGGAGCGTGCGCTCGCGCGCGCCCTCGTGGGCGGCGATGGTCGGCGCGCGGCCTCCCTCGTAGACGAGCCGCGAGTAGATGTCGTCCGTCACGACGAGCAGGTCGTGCCGCTCCACCAGCGCCGCCAGCCGCGCGGTCGCGGCGTCGTCGAGCGCGCCGCCGGTGGGGTTGTTGGGCGAGTTGAGCACGAGCACGCGCGTGCGCGACGTGACGCGCGCCTCGATGTCGTCGACGTCGGGCGCGTCGCTCGCGTCGACGCCGTAGCCCACCGGCACGCCGCCCGCGAAGCGCGTCACCGACGGATAGATCGGGAAGCCGGGATCGGGCACGAGCACCTCGTCGCCCGGCGCGATGGTCGCCAGCATCGCGTAGAACACCGCCGTCTTCGCGCTCGGCGTCACGATCACCTGGTCGGCGTCGGCCGCCACGCCGCGCGACTGCACGTCGGCGGCGATCGCCTCGCGCAGCGCCGGGAGGCCGACGGGCGCGACGTAGCGCGCGTCGCCCTCGCGCAGCGCGCGGATCGCGGCCTCGGTGACGTGCGGCGGCGCGTCCACGTCGGGCGCGCCGAGCTCCAGGTGCACGATGCGCCGGCCCAGGCGCTCCAGCTCCGTGGCGCGGCGGAAGACGTCGAGCGCGCCCTCGCCGGAGAGCTGCGCGAGCTGGGGCGCGAGGCCGGTGTCGGAGCGCGGGCGCTCGACGAGGACGGGGCTGGACATGCGCGGTCGGGAAGGGAGCGTCAGAGGAGGCCGCGGATCCAGCCGCCGTCGACGGGGACGTTGGCGCCGGTCGTGTAGCTGGCGCGCTCGGAGGCGAGGAAGGCGACCATCGCGGCGAACTCGCGCGGCTCGCCCAGGCGCGCCATCGGGATCTGCTGCTCCCACACGGCGACCTCGGCCTCCGCGGAGGTGCCGCGCAGCTGGGCGTTGCGCGCCGCCAGCTGGTCGACGCGCTGCGTGCGCGTGTAGCCGGGCAGCACGTTGTTCACCGTGATGCCGAACGGCGCGACCTCGTTGGCGAGCGTGCGCGCGAAGCCCGTGACGGCCGCGCGCACGCTGTTCGAGAGGATCAGGTTGTCGACGGGCTGCTTGACGGCGATCGACGTCACGTTGACGATGCGCCCCCAGCGCCGCTCCTTCATCCCGGGCAGCACGGCGCGCGTCAGGTTGACGACGCTGTCGAGGTTCGCGCGCACCGCCTCGCGCCACGCGTCGGCCGAGTGGCTCTCGAAGGGGCCGGCCGGCGGGCCGCCGGTGTTCGTGACCAGCACGTCGATGCGCCCCAGCTCGCGCAGCCCGGCCGCGACCACGCGCTCGACGTCGGCCGGCTCGCGGAGGTCCGCCGCGACGTCGAGCACCCGCACGTCCGGGTGCGCGGCGCGGATGGCGTCGGCGGCCTCGCGCAGCGCGTCGGCGCCGCGCGCGCACATGACGAGGTGCGCGCCCTCCGCCGCCAGCTCCTCGGCGATCGCGCGCCCCAGGCCGCGGCTCGACGCCGCGACGAGGGCGACCTTCCCACGTAGTCCGAGATCCACGAGCCAGCCTCGATGGAGGTGCGGTTGGAGCGCGTGCGCGCGCCGGCGCGGCCGCGCGGCCCCTGAGCATAATCACCGCGCGATCGCGCGGGCGGTCCGATAGCTTCACCAGCGTCCACCCGCCGATCACCCGCTTCCCGTGCCCGATGCGTCTGTCCCGCCTGCTCACCCCGCTGCTCGTGCTCGCCCTGCCGCTCGCCGGCTGCGGCGGCGACGACGCCACGACCGCGCCGACGCCCACCTTCACCAGCATCGAGGCGACGACGTTCGCGCCCTCGCTCGGCGTCGACGTCACGGCGTCGGGGTGGACGAAGACCGCGACGGGGCTCTGGTACCGCACGCTGGCGAGCGCGCCGGCGACCGCGGCGACGGTCGCGAACGGGCAGCGCGTCTCCGTCCGCTACACCGGGTGGCTCGCCAACGGCACGCAGTTCGAGTCGTCGACCTACACCTTCAACGTCGGGCGCGGCGAGGTGATCGCCGGCTGGGACCAGGGCATCGTCGGCATGCGCATCGGCGAGCGGCGGCAGCTCGTCATCCCGCCCGCGCTCGGCTACGGCAGCCGCGACTACGGGCCGATCCCGGGCAGCTCGGTGCTCGTCTTCAACGTCGAGGTGCTCGCGGCGACGTGAGTGGGCGCGCGGGGATCAGGCGTCCTTGCGGTGGAAGTACGTGTCGGTGTGGTCCAGCCAGTCCTGTCGCGGCGGCGAGAAGACGTCCACGTCGAGCGTGTCCTCCAGCGCGCGCGCCTCGTGCGGCACGTTCGACGGGATGTGCAGCACCTCGCCCGCGCGCAAGATGATCTCCTCGGAGCGGTCGGCGCCGATGTAGAAGTGCAGCGCGCCTTCCAGGATGTACGTGATCTGCTCGTTCTCGTGCGAGTGCTGCGGCACGAGGCTGCCCTTCGTGAGGTAGACGTGCGCGAGCATCATCCGGTCGCCGGTGATCAGGCGCCGCGAGATCTCGCTGGTCACGGTCTCCTTGGGCATGTCGGTCCAGCGGAAGAAGCGGACGCGCGCGTCGGTCGGCATGGCACGGGGCAGGGCGCGGGGTGGACTCGCTCGGAGCAGCGGGACAGCGCATTCTAGTCGACGCGCACGCCTCCGGAACGCCGCTCGCCCGCCGACCCTCCACCCGACCGCCCGTGCCCATCGTCCGCGCCGAGTCCGACGAGCAGGTCCTCGCCACCTGCCGGGTGATGCGGCAGCTGCGCCCGCACCTGCCCGCGGGCGACGGCTACCTGGCCGTCGTCCGGGCGCTGATGGCCGACGACGGCTACCGCCTGGCGGCGATGGTCGAGGACGGCGAGGTGCGCGCGGCGGCGGGCTACCGCATCCACGGGACGCTCTACGCCGGCCGCGTGCTGATGCTCGACGACCTCGTGAGCGACGAGACCGAGCGCTCGCGCGGCCACGGCGCGGCGCTGCTGGCCTGGCTGCGCGACGAGGCGCGCGCGCACGGCTGCGCGGAGCTGCACCTGCTCTCGAACACGGTGCGCGAGCGGGCGCACCGCTTCTACTTCCGCGAGGGGATGGCGATCCAGTGCTTCCACTTCCGCGCGGTGCTGGCGGACGCGGAGCGCCGCGCATGAAGGTCGCCGTCATCGGGGCCGGGCAGGTGGGCAGCTCGGCCGCCTACGCGCTGGTGCTGCGCGGCGCGGCGTCCGAAGTGGTGCTGGTGGACCAGGACGAGCGCCGCGCCGCCGCGCACGCCGAGGACATCCTGCACGCGACGCCGTTCTCGTCGCCGGTGCGCGTGCGGTCCGGCCCCGCGGACGCGGTCGGCGGCGCCGACGTGGTGGTGCTGACGGCGGGCGTCGCGCAGCGGCCGGGCGAGTCGCGGCTCGACCTGCTGCAGCGCAACGCGGACGTCTTCCGCGAGATCGTGCCGCAGGTGCTGCGCGCCTCGCCGGACGCGATGCTGCTCGTCGCGACGAATCCGGTGGACGTGATGACGCAGGTGGCCGCGCGCGTGGCGCACGACGTCGCGGGCACGCCGCCGGAGCGCGTCGTCGGCTCGGGCACGATCCTCGACACGGCGCGCTTCCGCGCGCTGCTCGGCGAGCAGCTGGACGTCGCGCCGACGTCGGTGCACGCGTACGTGCTGGGCGAGCATGGCGACTCGGAGGTGCTGGCGTGGTCCAGCGCGCGCGTCGGCGGCGTGCCGCTGGCGGCGTTCGCGGACGATCCGCGCTGCGCGGTGACCGACGCCGTGCGCGCGCGCATCGACGAGGGCGTGCGCCGCGCGGCCTACCGCATCATCGCCGGGAAGGGCGCGACGTGGCACGGCATCGGCGCGGGGCTGGCGCGGCTGGTGGAGATCGTGCGCGCCGACGAGCGCGCGGTGCTGACGGTGAGCACGCTGACGCCCGAGGTCGAGGGCGTCACGGACGTCGCGCTCTCGCTGCCGCGCGTCGTGGGCGCGCAGGGCGCGCTGCGCACGCTGGCCCCCGAGCTGGACGACGCCGAGCGGGCCGCGCTGCGTCGGAGCGCCGCGATCCTGAAGGAGGCGGCCGACGCGCTGGGCGTCTGATCGCGCCGGATCCGAACTGCGAGAAGAAGACACGATGACAGGATGACGAAGAGCTTCCGCACCGGCGCACGAGACGTCACGCCACGCGGAGCCCGCTGGTCATCCGGTCATCCTGTCTGTCGTCGTCGTTCGGGTCCGGCGCGCGACGCGATGCTCAGAGGCCGTCGCGCCGATAGAGCGCGACCCGCAGCCGCGCGAGCTCGCGCACCCACGCCCACGACCAGTCGCCCGCGAGCGCCGCGGCCTGCCGCGCGACGTCGTCGGTGATCGCGGCCCACCCGAGCCGCGCGCGGCGGCGCGCGTGCTCCAGCTGCCAGAACGGGACGAGGTCCGCCAGCGCGACCAGCGCCGCGACGCGCGCTTCGTGCGGCGGCGCGGGCGCGGGCAGCGGGCGCTCCTCGCGCACGTGGCCGGCCGCGGCGTGTGCCAGCGCCACCCGCAGCGCCACGCGGCGCTGCTCGGCGCTGCCCTGCGACGAGCGCACCAGCACCGCGCGCCCGTAGAGCGCGGGCGTCACGACCACCGCGCAGGTCGCGCCCAGCGGCGCCTCGTGCACCGCGAGCATGAAGCGCCGGAGCAGCGCGAGGAGCGCGTCGTCGTGCACCGGCGCGAACAGGTCGTCGTAGCCCGAGCCGGCGGCCTGCAGCGCGCGCACCGTGCGCACCGCGTCGTCGAGGACCTGCACGTCCTCCGGCGGCAGCGGGCCGCGCGGCCGGCGCGGGGCGTCGAGCGGCGCGTCGTCCACGGTGGGCGCCGGAGTGGGCGCGGCACCGCGCACGCGCGCCCGCAGCGCGTGCAGCACGCGCGGCACCGCGCGGCCGGCCGCCTGGGCGCCCCGCTCGGCCGCGTCGAGCACCGCCAGCCGCGCGGCGCGGCCCCACGGCGACGCGTCGTCGATCGCGAGCACCGTGCGCTCCAGCAGCTCGGCGGTGGAGCGCGGCGCGGGCGTGTCGTCCTGGACGACGGCGGCCGGCGCCGGCTCCGCCTCGTCGGTCGTCGCGCGCTCGGGCCCCAGCAGCGCGCGGAGCCGCGCCCGGTCCAGCCCCAGCGCCGCGCCCAGGGCGTCGCGCTGCGCGCGGTCCAGCGCGCCCGGTGCCG
>CBHYLO010000074.1:0-11628 GCA_966128675.1 uncultured bacterium
TGGCGGGCGCGCTGATGCTGGGGCGCGCGCTGCGGCTGCGGGCGCGGCGGCGGGCCGGCCTCGCGCCGGCCCAGCCCGACGCCGCACGCGCGCCCCGCGCGCTCCACGAGGGAGCGCGCGGGGCGCGCGCGTCGTAGCGGACGGACCGGTCAGCCGGCCGTCGCGATCCGCTTCGGCTCCTCCTTCTTCGGCTCGGGCTTCGGCTTGCGGCTGCGCAGGTGGTCGTCCATCTGCAGCCGCGGCACGCCGCGCTCGATCCAGTCCGGCGCCGGCGCGCCCTTCAGCTTCACGTCGAACCACTCGACCATGCGCGTCTGATAGTCCTTCAGGTTGCCGCGCTGCACGAGGCCGTGGTTCTCGCCCGGGTACTCGAGCAGGATCGCCTCCTTCCCGAGCTGCTTGAGCGTGTTGTAGTACGTGATGCCCTGGTTGAAGTCGACCGCGCCGTCCTTGTCGTTGTGCAGGATGACGAGCGGCGTCTGCACCTTGTCGGCGAAGCGGTTGGGCGAGTTGCGCGCGTACGCCTCCATGTTCTGGAGGTAGTTGCCCGTGAAGCGGCCCTGGCTCGACTGGAAGATCGGCTGGTTGGCGAGGCCGCTGTTCCAGTACACGGAGCTGTACATGCTCACCATGTCGGTGAGCGGCGCGCCCGCGATGGCCGCCTTGAAGATGTTGGTCTGCGTGACCAGGAACGCCGTCTGGTATCCGCCCCAGCTGTGCCCCTGCAGGCCGACCCTGGCCGAGTCGACGATGCCGGTGGCGATCGCCGCCTTCACGGCGGGCACCACGCTCCACACCGCGCTCATGCCGGGATCGTTCACCTTGTAGGTGATGTCGGGCATGAACACCGCGTAGCCGCGGCTCGTCATCAGGCCGGGGTGGATCGAGACGCCGTTCACCTCGTTCGGGTGCGAGAACTGGTGACGGCCCTGCGTCAGCCGTTCGTAGATGTACGTGATGGTCGGGTACTTCTGCCCTTCCTGGTAGTCCGCGGGCAGGTACAGCACGCCCTGCAGCGAGTCGCCCTTCTCGGTCACGTAGCTCACGAGGCGCGTGCCCGCCGACCACTTGAACTGCGCGAGCTGCCCGCCGCCCGACGTCAGCCGCGTCGTCGGCTTCCCATTCTCCATCTTCCACCAGTCCGGATACTCGGCGAACGTGCTGCGCGAGGTGATCCAGACGTCGGCGTCGCGCGCGCGGCGCGGGTTGAACGCGGCGTCGTCCAGCACGAGCGTCGTCGCGCCGCCGCGCTGCGCGTCCACGCGCGCCAGCCCGCCCTGCTTGGTGCGCTCGCCGAACAGGCGCACGAACAGCGGCTTCGCGAGGTCGATGCCCGGCTCGCGCGGGTCGATCACGACGCGCTGCTGGTAGCGCACGCCGCGCGTGCGCCCGTCGCGCGTGAGGTTCACCGGCGCGCCGCCCGCGGCGGGCACCTTCCAGATATCCCAGTTGTCCGACAGGAGCACCGCGCTGCCGTCCTTCGCCCAGCCCATCGGGAAGGTCGCCGGCTTGTCGACGTTGTGGTCGTCCTCCGTGTCCCAGAACGCGACCGACGCGCCCGCGGTGAGGTTGCGCTTCGCCAGCGTCGCGACGTCGAGCGTGTGGAAGTGCCCGTCGTCGAAGAAGAGCACGCGGCGCCCGTCGGGCGACGGGAGCGTCGGGCCCTGACGCAGCGCCTTCAGCGCCAGCCGGCGCTCGCCGGTGCGCGGATCGACCACGTACGCGTCGGAGCGCGGCAGGCCCTCCAGCAGCCCGCGGCGCTCGTCCGCGCGGCCGTCGGTGCCCATCGCCCACCGGTCGGTGGGGAGCATCACGACCTGGCGCATCGTCGAGTCGGAGAGCGTCACGACCTTGTTCGTGCCCGGCCAGTACGCGGCCAGGTAGCTGAACGCCCTGTCCGCCTGCTCCTGCACCTGCTGCTGCGACTGGAGGCGCGCCTCCTTCCAGTGCCAGATCATCAGGTTCGGCTTCTCGTCGTCCGGCTCCTCCTTGGGCGGCGCGGCCTTCTTCTCGCGCAGGCCGAAGAGCAGGCCGTCGCCCTGCACGGTCCACCGCGGCGTGCGGTCGGGCGAGACGCGCATCCCGGCCGGCGCGTC
This sequence comes from uncultured bacterium, assembly GCA_966128675.1. Classification (GTDB taxonomy): domain Bacteria; phylum Gemmatimonadota; class Gemmatimonadetes; order Gemmatimonadales; family Gemmatimonadaceae; genus Roseisolibacter. The sequence continues at coordinate 2,097 of CBHYLO010000074.1, forward strand.
GGCGCGGCCGGCGAGCGCCATCACGGTGGCCTTGGGCCCGGCGGCCCCGAAGCCGCGGAAGCCGAGGACCGCGTAGGCGGTGTCGCTGGCGGCGCTGTCGACGGTGCCGCGCAGCACGGCGAGCTGCGGGAGCGTGTCGCTCCACGCCAGCCGGCGGTAGAGCGCCTTCTCGCTGTCCAGCACGCGCACCGCGCCGCTGGTGAGGTCGTGCAGCTGCACGCCGTTGCCCTGCAGGTCGCGGCGCTCGACGGTGTACGCGAGCCAGCGCCCGCCGTCGTCGACCGCGAACTCGCCGACGCTGCCGACGGTCAGCACGTCGTGCGTGCCCAGGCGGTGCACCAGCAGGTCGCTGGCCTCGACGCGCCCGGCGCCCGCCGGCGCGCCCGGGCCGGCCGGCGCGGCGGCCGGCGGCGTGGGAGCGGCGTCCGCCGGGTAGGCCTGCAGCACGACGTGCGTCGGGCGCTCGCCCGCGAACTGGGCGCGGCGGATCTTGTCGAACTCGCGCGTCTCGCCGGTCGCGGTGCGCACGAGCACGAGCCGGTTCTGCGCGGGCTTGCGCTCGCGGCGCAGGCGGCGCGCGTCGGCCTGCTTCGGATAGACCGTCACGGCGAGCCACTGGCCGTCGCCGCTGAACTGCACCGGCGACGCGGCGCCCGGCCCGAAGCCCTGCTGCGCGGGCGCCTCGCCGATGGGGATGCGCGTCTCCCTGCCGTCGGCCATGGACCGCAGCACGACCTCGGCGTCGCCCTCGTTGGGGGCGTACTGGTAGGCGAACCAGCGGCCGTCGTTGGAGAGCTGGGCGGCGCGGACCGTCTTCCACCCCTTGAGGTCGGGCGGGGCGAAGTCGCGGCGCGCCGCGGGCGCGGGGGTCGCGGTGGCGGGCGTCGCGGCGGGCGCGGGGGCCGCACCGGCGTTGGTCTGCGCGACCAGCGCGGTGCCGGGCAGCGCGGCGAGCAGCGGCAGGGCGGCCAGGCGGGGGAGTCGGGACGTCATGGGGACGACGGCGAGGGGCCAGGGGGCCGGACCGGCGGGACGCCGGCAGGGCGCGCTACGATAGGACGGCGCGCGCGCCCGGACAACGGGCCGGCGAGGGTTCGTGCCGTGCGGAAACCGCTCGCTTTCCGGGGCCGTACGGATGCCCGCTCGCCCCCGCCACTTCTCCCGCGATGCGCCGACTCCTCCCGCTGGTCCTCCTGCTGCCCGGCCTCGCGGTCGCGCAGCCCCCTGCCACGCCCGCGAACCCGCCGGCCAGGCCCGCGTCGGCGCCGTCCCGCCCCGATCGCCAGGTCGCGCGCGACAGCCTGCGCGAGGCGATCTCCGATTCGATGGCCGCGCGGCGCGAGCGCCGGCAGCGCGACGCGGTCCGGCAGACGGTGACGCCGGAGCTGGAGCGCACCGCCTTCGCCGACCCGACCGCCCGCACGCTGCTCGCGCGCGCGCGGGTCGCCCGCCTGACGCAGGACTCCGCGCTGCGCGCCTACGACGCCAAGACCTACCAGCGGCTCTCGCTCGGCCTCGGCATCCGGCGGATCGGGCGCGAGCGCCTGTTCATGCGCACCGAGAGCGCGTCGCGCGTGCGCTGGTCGCGCGGCAACGGGATCTGGGTGGAGCCGCTCGCCAGCCGCTCGGTCATGCCGTCCATCAAGGACGCCGACGTCGACATCGACCCGGAGGACATGGCGCCGATCCCGTACTTCCCGGGCCGCGAGACGCTCTGGTTCCCGTCGGGCGACATGGGCCTGGCGCGCGCGGAGGTCAACGAGCGCGACATGCTGCACCCGCTCGCGACGGGCGCGGAAGCCTACTACCGGTACGCCACCGGCGACTCGGTGAGCATCCGCCTGCCCGACGGCCGGCGCATCGCGCTGCGCGAGCTGCGCATCACGGCGCGGCGCCCCGAGTGGCGCGCGTTCAACGGCTCGTTCTGGTTCGACACCGAGCGCGGGAGCCTGGTGCGCGCCGCCTACCGCATGGCGGCCGACATGGACATCTGGAAGGTGGCGGACGAGGAGAGCAAGCGCGACGGCGACGACGACGAGGTGCCGGCGCTGGTGAAGGGCCTCATCACGCCGATGCGCGCCAACATCACCGCCATCACGGTGGAGTACGGCCTCTACGAGGGCCGCTTCTGGCTGCCGAAGCTGAACGTCGCCGAGGGCGAGGCGCAGGCGGGGTTCGTGCGCATGCCGGTGAAGTTCGAGGAGACGTACCGGTACGCCGCCGTGAACGGCGACCGCCCGATCCCGCCCATCCCCACGCCCGCGGAGCTGGGGCTGCTGGCGGGCGACTCGCTGTCGGACGGGATGAACGTGATGGTGAGCGTCGGCGGCGACGGGCGCGCGGGCCGCGACACCTCCGCCGCCGCGCGCCGACAGCGCGAGGACTCGGCCGCGCGGCGCTACGCGTTCCGCGCCGACAGCCTGCGCGGCGAGGCGGCGAAGGCGACGGCGGCCGGCGACACGACGCGCGCGCGCCAGCTGCTCCGCCGCGCCGGGCGCAGCGAGGCGGCCGGCCGCCAGATCACGCGCCGCCGCGAGGAGTGCGAGAAGGACAGCACGTACTTCGCGGGCACGCGCAGCCGCTACGACGGCGCGCTGCGCATGGCGGTGCGCCTGCCGTGCGACCCGCGGAAGCTGGCGACGTCGCCCGAGCTGCCGGGCTCCATCTACGAGCCGGGCGAGGCGATCTTCGGCGCCACGGAGCGCGACGCGCTGCTGGCCGCGCTCGACGATTTCGGGCTGCAGGCGGGGTGGTCGCCGCAGCGGCCCACGCTGCGCACGGGCGTGGACCTGATCCGCTACAACCGCGTCGAGGGGCTCTCGGTGGGCGCCGAGGCGCGGAGCGTCCTGGGCATGGGCTACACGGCCACCGCGCAGGCGCGCCTCGGCATCTCGGACCTGGTGCCGAACGCGGAGCTGTCGCTGGAGCGCACCAGCGGGGCGAAGGCGCTGCGCGGCACGATCTTCCACCGGCTCGGCGTGGCGAACGACGACTGGGGCTCGCCGCTGTCGTTCGGCGCCTCGCTGGCGGGGCTGCTCTACGGCCGCGACGAGGGCTTCTACTACCGCACGTTCGGCGCGGAGCTGGGCGGCACGCGCGCGCAGCTGCTGGGCGGCAGCCCGGTGACGTGGCGCCTGTTCGCGGAGCGGCAGCGGGGCGCCGCGCGCGAGCTGAAGCAGTCCTTCACCGGCGCGAACCACATCGAGAACATCGCGGCGGCGCAGGCGAACGTCGTCGGCGCGGGCGCGGAGTCGAACCGCACCTTCGGCAGCGATCCGTCGGGGTGGCGCTTCTTCGTGCGCGGGCGCGGCGAGGCCGCGTGGGTGGACCGCAGCGGCGCCGACAGCGTGGTCGACGGGCTGGCCGCGGGCTACGGGCGCGCGCTGCTGGACGCGACGCTGTCGCGCGGCTTCGGCCGGTTCGCGGGCGCGCTGACGGGCGCCGCGGGCGGCATCGCGGGCGACGCCACGCCGCAGCGGCTGTTCTACGCGGGCGGCTACCAGACGGTGCGCGGGCAGTTCGCGCGGCCCGACAGCGCGGGCTACGTGGGCAACGCGTTCTGGATGGCGCGCTCGGAGCTGGGCTTCAACACGACGAGCGCGCGCCCGGTGATCTTCTACGACCTGGGCTGGGCGGGCGACCGGCGCGACGTCGGCCACCCGGGCCGCCCGCTGAGCGGCTACGGGGCGGGGATCTCGTTCCTCGACGGGCTGGTGCGCGCGGACCTCTCGCGCGGCATCTGGCCGCAGCAGCGGACGCGGTTCGACCTGGCGGTGGAGGCCAGGTTCTGAGGGCAGCTGCGTGCTCCGTGCGGCGTGCCGCGTGAACGGCCTCGGGACGCGTCGGCGTACCGGGGCCGTTCGCCTATTGGGAAAGATGCGGATGCGCCGGATGCAGCGGGTGCTCCGGATCGCTCCGCGTGGCGGCGACGTCTCGTGCGCAACGTGGAGCGATCCGTCGCATCCGCGCGATCCGGAGCATCCGTATCCTCCCCAACAGCAGAAAGGATGCGCATCTGAAGAGCTCTGATGACGGCGGAGGGCTCCGTATGGTGGCGAGAAGCGTCGCGCCACACGGAGCCCTTCGTCGTTCTCAGATCTCTTTCAGATCTTCATCCTTGCACTGCCGTTCGTCGCTCGGGTCCGGCGCACCGATCTCGCTGGGACCTCACGGCGTGAAGATCGGACGCCCCTGCGCGTCGAGGATCACCACCTCGCCCAGCCCCAGCGCGCGCACGCCGGCCTCGATCTTGGCGCGGTCGCCGACGAGCAGCAGCGACGCGCGGCGCGGATCGGCGTAGCGCTGCGCGACGGCGTGCACGGCGGTGATCGGCGCCGCGCGCAGCGCCTCGGGCTCGTGCCGCAGCTCCTCCAGCGGCAGGCCGAGCGACCAGAGCGTCCCGACCTGCTCGCCGACGCGCGCCAGCGACTCGAAGCTCTGCGCGTAGCCGCGGATGATCGCGTTGCGCGCGTCCTCCAGCTCCTTCGCGGTGATGGGGCGCTCGCCGGACAGCGCCCGCACCTCGCGCGCGAACTCGGCCACGCTCTCCTTGGTCTTGTCGGTCTGCACGCCGCCGCGCGCCACCCACGCGCCGCCTTCCGCGTAGAGCACCGGCCGCGAGAAGACGCCGTACGAGTAGCCCTTGTCCTGGCGCAGGTTCAGGTTGAGGCGCGTGGCGTACCCGCCGCCCCACACCGCGTCGGCCAGCGCGAGCGCGTAGTAGTCGGGCGAGCTGCGCGGCATCGCGGGCAGGATATGCGACACCACGGTCTGCGCCGCATCCTGGCGGTCGATCATGTACACCTTGCCCGCGCCCAGCCCGCGCGCCGCCGGCACGGACGGACGCGCCGGCGCCGCGCCGCCGCTCCACCCGCCGAAGTGGGCTTCCGCGATGCGGCGCGCCTCGGCCAGCGACACGTCGCCCACGAACACCAGCGCCGAGCTGCCGGGACGCCAGCGCCGTTCGTGGTACGCCGCGAGGTCGGCGCGCGTGACCGCGCGCACCGACGGCGCGGTGCCGGCCACGGGGCGGCCGTAGGGATGGTCGGCCCCGAACGCGACGACGTTGCTGACCACGCGCGCGACCGCGTTGGGGTCCTCCGCGTCGCGCGACAGCTGGTCCAGCCACTTGCTGCGCTCGCGCTCGAGCTCCTCGGCGCGCCACGCGGGGCGGAGCGCGACGTCCGCGAGCAGCGCGGCGCCGCGCGAGAGGTCGCGCGCCAGCACCTCGAGGCCGACGGTCGAGCGCTCGCGCGCGACGCTCGTCAGCCGCGTCGTGCCGAGCGCGCCGCCCGCCTCCTCGAGCGGCAGCGCGGGGAGCGTCGTGGTGCCGCGCTTCATGACCTCCGCGGCGAGGCTGGCCATGCCCTCGCGCCCCTCGGGGTCGTCCATGCTGCCCGCGCGCGTGACCAGCGTCAGCGCCACCTTGGGCAGCTCGCGCCGCGTCGTCACGAACACGCGCAGCCCGTTGGCCAGCGTCGCGGAGTCCACGGCGGGCGGCGCGAACGCGCGGTCGGCGCCGAGCGCGGGCTCCCTGCTGCGATCGACGTCGACGGCGACGGGGCGCGTGGACGCCTCGGGCAGGAAGCGCACGACGACGCGGTTGCGCGTGTCGAGGTGCCGCGCCACCGCCGCGCGCACCTGCTCGCCCGTCGGATCGCGATGGCGGGCGACGTCCTGCGCGAAGCGGTCGGGCGTGCCGAGGAAGGTCGCGTAGCGATTGAGCTGGTCCGCCTTGCCGCCGAAGCCGCCGATGCGCTCCAGCGCGGTGACGAAGTTCAGCTCCCAGCGGGCCTTCGCGCGCGCGAGCTCGCCCGGGGTGGGGCCCGTCCGCGCGAAGCGCGCGATCTCGCCGCTGATCGCCTCCTCGATCTGCTCGGGGCGCACGTCGGGGCGCGCCGTCGCCTCCACCACGAAGGCGCTCGCGCGCTCCAGGGAGCCCTGGTACGCGACGACCTGCGACGCGAGCTGCCGGTCGTACATGAGCGCGCGCTGCAGGCGTGACGCGAGCCCGTCGGCGAGGATGGTCGCCGCGAGATCGAGCTCGCCGTCGCCGGGGTCGAACCAGGCGGGCGTCGGCCACGCCATGTACGTCTTGGCGAGCGGCACGCGGTCGCTCACCACCACCACGCGCTCGCCGCTCACCGCGATCGGCATGCGGCCCGGCCGGTCGAGCGCCGGGCCGGGCGGGATGGGGCCGAAGTACTTCTCGACCAGTCGCTTCGCCTCCGCCGGCTCGAAGTCGCCCGCGATCACCAGCGACAGGTTGTTCGGCGTGTAGTACGTGCGGAAGAAGTCCTGCACGTCCGCCAGCGAGGCCGCGGTGAGGTCCTCGTGCGTGCCGATGACGTCGTTCGCGTACGGATGGCGGGTCGGGAAGAGCGTCTCGAACAGCAGCTTGTAGGCGCGCCCGTACGGCTGGTTCTCCAGCCCCTCGCGCCGCTCGTTCTTCACGACGTCGCGCTGGTTGTCGAGCTTCTGCGGCGTCACCGCGTCGGCGAGCGTGGCGAGGCGGTCCGACTCCGCCCACAGCACCGCCTCCAGGCTGCCCGACGGGACGGTCTCGAAGTAGTTGGTGCGGTCGTAGTCGGTGGTGCCGTTGACGCCGCCCTCGCGCAGGTTGGCGCCGGCGCGCTCCATGTACTGCAGGAAGTCGGTGGTCGCGTGCTTCGAGCCCTGGAACATCATGTGCTCGAACAGGTGCGCGAACCCGCTGCGTCCCGCGCGCTCGTCGGCGGAGCCCACGTGGTACCACAGGTTCACGTGCGCGACCGGCAGCTTGCGGTCCTGGTGCAGGATGACGCGGAGCCCGTTGGGGAGCGTGTACTGCTCGAACGGGATGCGCGGGGCGGTCGCCGTCGCGGCCGGGCGCGCGGCGGGCTGCGCGCGTGCGGGAGTGGGGCCGCCAAAAGCGAGCGCGGCCGCGAGGGAGGGCGCGAGAAGGCGCACGAGGGAGCGCGCGGCTGGCCGAGGACGGGGACGCATGGGAGCGCCTCAGGTGAGGGGTCGGCCGTGCGACCCCGGATCGGGGTCGGGATTCCGACAGTGCGAACGCCGGGCGCGCCGGGCAACAGCGAATTCGGGAGTCCCGTGTACAATCTCAGTGCTTGACTTTTAGACACCCGTCGACGAACCTGCGAACCATGCCGCGCGCCGCCAGCCGCCCGTGTCACATGTGCCGCTCCTATCGCATGCCCATGCCGGGCCATGCGGGAATCGGCGCGCACGTGCACTCGGACGGCTGATCGGGCGAACGTCCCCCCGGCGTCCCCTCCGCACCGCCCCGGTCCCGTTCACGGACCGGGGCGTTTTTCGTTTCCCGCCCCCACGGCCATGACCATCGCGATCTTCCACGAGCACCCCGACTGGTTCCGCCCGCTGTTCGCGGAGCTGGAGCGCCGCGGCATCCCGTACGAGCGCCTCGACGCGGCCGCGCACCGCTACGATCCGTCGGAGACGAGCGTCCCGTGGTCGCTCGTGTTCAACCGCGCGTCGCCGTCGGCGTACCTGCGCGACGCCCGCCAGACGACCTTCCACACGCTGCACTGGCTGCGGCACCTGGAGCGGCTCGGCGTCCCGGTGGTGAACGGGAGCCGGGCGTACGGCCTGGAGCTGTCGAAGGCGACGCAGCTCGACCTGCTGACGGAGCTCGGCGTCCCGTTCCCGCGGTCGCGCGTCATCAACCACCCGAGCCAGGCCGTCGCCGCCGCGCGCGGGCTGCGCTACCCGGTGCTCGTGAAGGCGAACGTCGGCGGCAGCGGCGCGGGCATCGTCGGCTTCGACTCGGAGGCCGAGCTGGCGGCGGCGGCCGACGCGGGGCTGCTCGACCTGGGCGTCGACGGCACGGCGCTGGTGCAGGAGCAGGCGCCGCTGCGCGACGGGCGCATCACCCGCGTCGAGACGCTCGGCGGCGAGTACCTGTACGCGATCCACGTCTATCCCGCCGACACGGGCTTCAACCTCTGCCCGGCCGACGCCTGCCAGACGGGCGACGGCGTGGAGCTGTCGCGCAGCGCCTGCGCGCTGGACGCGCCGAAGAACGGCCTGCGCGTCGAGCGCGCCGATCCGCCGCGCGAGGTCATCGACGCCATCGAGCGCATCTCGCGCGCGACGAACCTCGACGTCGGCGGCATCGAGTTCCTGGTCGACGACCGCGACGGGCAGTGGTACGTGTACGACGTCAACGCGCTGTCGAACTTCGTGGCGGACGCGGTGAACGTGGTGGGCTTCGACCCCTTCGTGCGCCTCGTGGATTACCTGGAGAAGCGGCTTCCCTCGACGCCCGACGCTCGACGCTCGGCGCTCGCTCCGGCGGACGTGGAAGCGAGCGCCGAGCGCGGAGCGCCGAGCGAAGTGGAGGTCGGTGCATGAGGTACGGCTACTGGATGCCCGTCTTCGGCGGCTGGCTGCGCAACGTCGAGGACGAGGGGATGCAGGCGAGCTGGGACTACGTGAAGCGCCTCGCGCAGCGCTCCGAGCAGCTCGGCTACGACCTGTCGCTGGTCGCGGAGCTGTTCCTCAACGACATCAAGGGGATCGAGGCCGACTCGCTGGAGGCGTGGACCGCCGCCGCGGCGCTGGCCGCCGTCACGCAGCGGCTGGAGCTGATGGTCGCGGTGCGGCCGACGTTCCATCCGCCGGCGATCCTCGCCAAGCAGGCGGCCACGCTGGACCAGATCAGCGGCGGGCGGCTGTCGCTGAACGTCGTCAGCAGCTGGTGGAAGGACGAGGCGCGCCGCTACGGCGTGCCGTTCGACGAGCACGACGACCGCTACGCGCGCACGAGCGAGTGGCTGGACGTCGTCGACGGCGCGTGGTCGCAGCGCGGCTTCTCGTACGAGGGCCGGTACTACCGCGCCGACGAGACGGTGCTCGCGCCCCGGCCGCTCGCGCTGCCGGGGCGCCCGCGGCCCGCGCTCTACGCGGGCGGCGAGAGCGAGGCCGCGAAGGCGCTCATCGCGGCCAAGTGCGACGCGTACGTGATGCACGGCGATCCGGTGGACGTCATCGCCGCGCGCGTGAGCGACCTGCGCGCGCGCCGCGAGGCGCTGGGTCTCCCGCCGCTCAGGTTCGGGATGGCGGCGTACGCGATCGTGCGCGGCACCGAGGCCGAGGCGAAGCGCGAGCTGGCGCGCATCACCACCGTGCGCCCCGACTCGCCGGGCTTCGCCAACTTCGGCGACTGGACGACCAACACGCAGCTGGAGCGCCCGCTGGCGCTGCAGGACTACTCGGTCTCCAACCGCGGCCTGCGCGCGGGCTTCGTGGGCACGGCGGAGCAGGTGGCCGAGCGCGTGCGCGCCTACCAGGCGGTGGGCGTGGACCTGCTGCTGCTGCAGTGCAGCCCGCAGCTGGAGGAGATGGAGCGGTTCGCGGCGGAGGTGATGCCGCTCGTCGGCTCCGACGTGCGGGCGGCCGCCTGAGGACCGGGCGCTGCGGGCTGCGGACACCGGGTCGGAACTCGGGACGCGCCGTCGGCGAAAACCCAGTCCGCAGCCCGCAGTGCCCAGCACTTGACAATCAACGCCATCCC